>DBPO01000019.1 GCA_002304915.1 Verrucomicrobia bacterium UBA1418 | reverse complement strand
GACTCATGTCCGCGAGCGGTCGGCAGCGACGCGCCAGATTGAAAAAGAGACCCTTGGTTTTCGCGCCGCCCCAATGCAAAAGAAATCCTCTCCCGCTCTCCCCCACCGCCCAGCCATCCCCGCCCCACTCACACCACCCCCGCCTTTTCCAGCTTGCCAACACCCCCTCCACCCCCTAGTCTACCGCCCACAAACACCATGAAAACATTCCCCCTAACACTCAACCAAATCCAAACCCTCGCCACCCAATTCCCCACCCCCTTCCACCTCTACGACGAAACAGCCATCCGCGACAACGCCCGCCGCCTGACCCGCGCCTTCTCCATCCTCCCCGACTTCCGCGAATTCTTTGCCGTCAAAGCCACCCCCAACCCCTTCCTCCTGCGCATCCTCGCCTCGGAAGGCTTCGGCGCGGATTGCTCCTCCCTCGCCGAACTGCGCCTCTGCGAAGCCGTCGGCATCACCGGCGAGCGCATCATGTTCACCTCCAACGAAACCCCCGACGAAGAATTCCGCGTCGCCCGCGACCTCGGCGCAATCATCAATCTGGACGACATCACCCACATGGACGCCCTCATCGCCGCCACCGGCTCCCTGCCCAAAACCCTATGCTTCCGTTACAACCCCGGCCCGCTAAAAGCCGGCAACGCCATCATCGGCAAACCCGAAGAAGCCAAATACGGCCTGACGCGCGAGCAACTCTTCGAGGCATACGCCCGCGCCCGCGACCTCGACGTCCAGACCTTTGGGCTCCACACCATGGTCGTCTCCAACGAACTGGACGAGCAATATCACATCGAAACCGCCCGCATGCTGTTCGAGCTGGCCGTGGAGCTGCACCAGCGCCTCGGCATCCGCCTGAGCTTCGTCAACACCGGCGGCGGCATCGGAATTCCGTACCGCCCGGAGCAAAAAGGCGTGGACTACGACACCATCGCCCGCGGCGTGCGCCAGCAATACGACGCCATCATCGTCCCCGCCGGGCTGGACCCGCTCTCCTGCAACATGGAATGCGGACGCGCCATCACCGGCCCCTACGGCTGGCTCGTCACCCGCGCCATCCGCCGCAAGGAAACCTATCGCTCCTACATCGGCGTGGACGCCTCCATGGCCAACCTGATGCGCCCCGGCATATACGGCGCCTATCACCACATCACCGTCCTCGGCAAAGAAACCGCGCCCGCCACCCGCACCTACGACATCGTCGGCTCGCTGTGCGAAAACTCCGACAAATTCGCCATTCAGCGCCAGTTGCCGGAAATTGAAATGGGCGATTGGCTCGTCATCCACGACACCGGCGCCCACGGCCACGCCATGGGCTACAACTACAACGGCAAGCTCCGCTCCGCGGAACTGCTCCTGCGTCCGGATGGCACCGTCGTGCAGATTCGCCGCGCGGAAACCCTCGCCGACCTCTTCGCCACCCTCGACCTCAAAGCCGCCGCCACCTTCCAATAACCCCTCCCCACACACACGGGACCGGCGGCGTCCCGCCGCCGAACTGTTCAAAAACCATTCAACGCAAAAGACGCAAACGCCGCAAAAGATTCGCAAACGATAAAACCCAAAAAACAATTCCGCTCTGTAGCTGCGCTCNNTCGCCGAGCGCAGAGGCTGTTCCGTTTCCCTCCGAACCAATGCGCCCAGCGGGCGCATCTACAGCGGCCCCTCCTCTTGCGTTCCTTTTGCGTCGCTTGCGCCCTTTGCGTTAAATAGCTGTTCACTTTGGTTTCAGGTTCCAGGTTCCAGGTTTCAAGAAAAACCATCGCCCACGCTTGCGTGCCTCAACCTTTAACCTTCAACCTTAAACCTTTAACCTCCTCTTGCGTTACGTTTTCGGGTTTTCGTGTTTTTTCATCGTCTTGGGACCCCGGGGAGGGGTATAAGGGAAAAATGATGGAAACCAAATACCCGCCCGCCACCCGCCACCTGTCCGGCACGTCAACGCTGCCGATAATTCATGTGTATTACGAGTTTTGCCAGCTCAAGGCGCTGTATCGTCAAGGCTGGCTGCGCCACGGCGTCAGCAAGGCGCAATGTGAATCCGTGGCGGAACACACGCTGGGCGTCACCCTGCTGGCGCTTTTTCTGGCGGACCAGCATTTTTCCCACCTCGATCAGGCGAAACTGCTGCGCATGGGGCTGTTGCACGATTTCGGCGAAATCTACGCGGGCGACATCGTCCCCGGCGAAATGGGTCTGGACCAGAAACACGCGCTGGAGCAGCAATCCGTGGAACGCGTGTTTCGCTCCCTGCCCAAAGGGGAGGAATATCTCGCCATTTGGCGGGAATTCGAGGAAGGGCAGACGTCCGAGGCAAAATTCATCAAGGAAGTGGACCGTCTGGAAATGGGCCTGCAAGCCACCATCTACGAGCAGGAGCAAATGGGCGATTTGGAGCTGTTTTTTCAGTCCACGGATCGGGCCTTGAGCACTCCGGAACTGCGGGAAATTTTCGACGCCTTGCAAGCGCTGCGCCCCAAAAAAGCATGATGGCCAGGCAAATAGCCGTTTGGGCGGCGGGGCTGCTGCTGGCCGCTCGCGTCGTCAGCGCGGATGCTCCGCCGCCGGTGGCCACGGAGTACATGGAATATGATATTTCGTGGCTGGGCGTGGGCATCGGCACCTTGAGCATTCACGGGGCCACGGACGAAAACGGAATCATCACCCGCTCCATCCGCGTCTATAATCGCCCGTGGATTGCCGCCATTTATCCCGTGGATGACACCGTTGTGTGCGTGATTGAACCCAGTGAAGATGGCCCCCGGCACACTGTGACGAAAATCGTGAATGAAAAGCATTTTCGTCAAAACGATGTCCTGACGCTTTGGCCCGACACCGGACGGGTGACGTGGATAAACACCTTGAAAAACCGGCAAAAAAGCATCACCGCGCCCGTCGGCTCGCGCGATTTGGTGTCTTTCTTCTTTGATTTGCGCGATTCGCTGGCGGGCAGCCCCATGCGGATTGGCGGGCTGTATCAACTGGTGATGGACGGGGGCATCCACGAGCTGGAAATCACTTGCGGCGAACCCTCCCTCCTGCGCACGCCTTACGGGAAAATCCGGGCGCTTCCCGTGCAGGCCATTTCACATTCGCCGGTGCTGTTTTCGCGCAATCGCCCGCGCAATCTCTGGCTGGCGGAAGCCGTGCCCGCCCTGCTGATGGCTGACGTGCGCACCCCGCTGGGCATTGTGCGCGGCACGTTAATCAAGTGGGAGGTGAACGGCCAGGCTGTTTCGCCTGGCGCCAAGCCCCCTGCCACCGAACGCTGACGCGCCCCGCGACGGGCCGCCCGCCATCACAACGGCAGGCTGGGGTCGGCTTCGAGCGCCGGGGGATTGTCCAGCCCGGCCTGCGCGCGCAACCCGGCCGCGGCGGCCACCATCGCGGCGTTGTCCGTGCAATAGGCCAGCGGCGTCAACAGCAACCGCGCGCCGTGGCGGCGCGCGGTTTCGTCCAGCTTCTGCCGCAGCAGCGCATTGCGGGCAACGCCGCCCACGCATGCCAGCATCCGCGCGCCGGTCGCGGCCAGTCCGCGCTCCACGCGCAGGGCCAGCGCGTCCATCACCGCCGCCTGATACGATGCCGCCACATCCGCCAAATGGGTTTCGCGGACGGCGGGATTCTTTTTGAGGTAGTACAGCAACGCGGTTTTCAACCCGCTGAAGCTGAAGCACATTTCAATGGCGAGACCTTCCGCCGTGGTCTGGTTTTTCGCGTGTTCCATCCCGCGCGGGAAATCCACGAACCGGGGATTCCCCCCCGCCGCAGCGCGCTCGATGACCGGCCCGCCGGGATAGCCCAGACCCAGCAGATTGGCGCCTTTGTCCAGGCATTCGCCGGCGGCGTCGTCGAGGGTTTGCCCCAGCAGGCGGTAGTCGCCCCAAGCGCGCATATCCAGCAGCAGGGTATGGCCGCCGGACACCAGCAACGCCAGCAGCGGGCAAGCTTCCGTCGGCGGCGGCGCGGCCGGGTCCAGAAAAATGCCGGCCAGATGCGCTTCCAAATGGTTCACGCCCCAAACGGGTTTGTTGATGGCCTGCCCGATGGCGCGCGCGCCGGACATGCCAATCAATAGCGAGCTGACCAGGCCGGGACCGTGCGTGACGGCAATCGCATCCAATTCCGCCCAGCCGATTCCCGCCTGCTCCATGGCCGCGGCCGTCACCACGGGGAAATTGCCGACGTGTTCACGCGAGGCGATTTCCGGCACCACGCCGCCATAAGGCCGGTGGCTGGCAATTTGGCTGTGCACCACGGATGAAAGCGCCTCGCGGCCATTGCGCACAACGGCGGCGGCGGTTTCGTCGCACGAGGATTCGATTCCCAGAAGTATCATGGCCCCAAAACGCGCGCCGCCGGCACGCCATCAGCGCTTCTGATACACCAGAATGCCGCGCAGCATGTCGCAGGCGCGTTCCAGTTGCGGGTCGGAGACATCGCCATCCTCCAGCAGCTCCGCCTCGGCGGGGACGCTGGCGGCGGGCGGCGCAGCGCCCTCCTCATCCGTCCAGCCCTCGTCGTTCGAGTTGGGGTTTTCCTCGCCGTTTTGTTCTTCGGCCTTGTTGCGGGCCACCAGAATGTTGCGCCAGTTTTCGGCGGACATCGGCACGACCACGTCCGGCTCAATGCCCACATCGTGAATGACGCGCTCGCTGGGCGTGTAGTATTTCGCGGTGGTCAGCCGAATGGCCGTTCCGCCGTCCTGCGGCAGCACGCTTTGCACGGAGCCCTTGCCAAAACTTTTCTCGCCCACCAGCACGGCGCGCCGATTATCCTGCAGCGCGCCGGCGACAATTTCCGAGGCGCTGGCGCTGTAGCCGTTGATGAGCACCACCATCGGCACATCCGGGAAAATCTGCCGCGAGCGGGCGCGATAGGAGCGCTCAATCCGAAGGTCGCGCCCGCGGGTAAAGACAATCAAATCCCCGCGCCGCAGAAACTTTTGCGACACCTCCACCGCCGCCGAAAGCAGACCGCCGGGATTGCTGCGCAAATCCAGCACCAGCGCGCGCACCTTCTGCGCCGCCAGCTCATCCAGCGCGCGCTGCAAATCGCGGGCGGTGTCTTCGCCGAACTGCAGCATGCGCACATAGCCGATGCCGCCATCCAGCACTTGCGTGTCCTTGATGCTCGGCACGTTGATGATGGCGCGCACCAGCTCAAAGTCCTTCATCAGTTGCGTCTTGGGGCGGAAAATCTTGATGCGCACCTTCGTGCCGGGGTCTCCGCGCAATTTTTTGACGGCTTCGTCCAGCGCCAGCCCGTCGGTGCTGTCGCCGTTGATTTCCATAATCTTGTCGCCGGAGAGCAGCCCCGCGCGAAAGGCCGGCGTACCCTCCATCGGGGCAATCACCGTCAACATGGTGTCCTTGATGCCAATGGTGATGCCCAGGCCGCCGAACTTGCCGGCGGTGTCCTCCTGCATAGCCTTGAACGCCTCCTCGTCCATGAACTGGCTGTGCGGGTCCAGCGACTGCAACATGCCGCGCAGCGCGCCCTGAATCAGGTCTTTGTAGTCGCTTTTTTCGGTGTCCACATAATTGGCGCGCACCTGCTCCACCACTTTGGAAAAGAGCGTGTACATTTCGAGCGGCGAATCCTTGCCCTCGCCCGTTTCGGCGGCGGCGGTTTCCTGCGAATAGATGCGCGCGCCGACGACCAGGTTGACCGCCAGCACGGCCGTCACCAACAGCCATTTGAAACTACGCGTGAATATTTTCATGAGAATCCTTTGTCACCGGAGGCATCCGCCCCCACTTAAGACACGTGATTGGCCATGTCGGGGCGATAGCGGAAATACACCGCGCCCAGCGGCGGCACCGTCACCACAATGGACTGATCGCGGCTTTGCCATTTGATGGCTTCCGCCGTCACAAACCGGCTGTTGCTCACGCCGCTGCCGCCGTAGATGGCCGCATCGGTGTTGAGCACTTCCTCATACGTGCCCATGCGCGGCACGCCCATGCGGTAGGCGATGCGCGGCACCGGCGTGAAGTTGAAGCCGCACACCATCAAATCATCCGGGTCTTTCCCCCGGCGCAACGTGAAGAGCATGCTGTTTTCCCAGTCGTTCAAGTCAATCCACTCGAAGCCCTCCCAGGAAAAGTCAATTTGATGGAGGCAGCCATAGCCCTTGAGAATGGCGTTGAGGTCGCGCGCGAGGCGTTGCAGGCCCGTGTGCGAATCATATTGCAACAGGTGCCAATCAAGGCTTTCCCCGTGCTGCCACTCGCGCCACTGGCCGAACTCCATGCCCATGAAGGTGAGCTTTTTGCCCGGATGCGCGAACATATACGCATAAAGCAGGCGCAGATTGGCGAACTGCTGCCACATGTCGCCGGGCATCTTGGAAAGCATGGCCCCCTTGCCGTGGACGACTTCGTCGTGCGAAAAAGGCAGAATGAAGTTTTCGGTGAAGGCATAAATCATCGAGAACGTCATCTGGTGGTGGTGGTACTTCCGGAACACCGGGTCCTTTTGCATGTAATCCAGCGTGTCGTGCATCCACCCCATGTTCCACTTCAGGTCAAAGCCCAGCCCGCCCAGATAGGTCGGCCGCGAAACCATGGGCCACGCGGTGGACTCCTCCGCGAACGTCAAGAAACCCGGATGCTCCAGGTGAACCAGCTCGTTGAACTTCTTGAGGAAATCCACGGCCTCCAGATTCTCGCGCCCGCCGTACTTGTTGGGAATCCACTCGCCCTCTTTGCGCGAATAATCCAGATACAGCATGGAAGCCACCGCATCCACGCGCAGGCCGTCAATGTGATACACATCCGCCAGAAACATCGCGTTGGACAGCAGAAACGCGCGGACTTCGTTGCGCCCGTAGTTGAAAATATACGTGCCCCAATCCTTGTGCTCGCCCATTCGCGGGTCCGCGTGTTCATACAGGTGCGTGCCGTCGAAATAGGCCAGTCCGTGGCCGTCTTTCGGGAAATGCGCCGGCACCCAATCCACAATCACGCCAATGCCCTCCTGATGGCAGCGGTCCACGAACGCCTTGAAGTCGTCCGGCGTGCCAAAGCGCGACGTCGGGGAGTAGTAGCCGATGGTCTGATAGCCCCACGAGCCATCGAACGGATGCTCGCTGATGGGCATCAGCTCAATATGCGTGTAGCCCATCTTTTTCACGTAAGGAATCAGCGTATCCGCCAGCTCCGCATACGTCTGCATGCGGCCGTCCTCATCCGGCTTGCGCCGCCAGGACCCCAGATGCACCTCATACACGCTGATAGGCTCCTCCAGCCAGTTGCGCTTGTCTCGCGCCGCCATCCACTCCGCGTCCTGCCACTCGTAGGCCGTGATGTCCCACACCATCGAAGCCGACCGCGGGCGCAACTCCGACGCAAACGCGTAAGGGTCCGCCTTCTGGGCCAGAAACGCCTGATGCCCCTTGACCTCATACTTGTACAAATCCCCCGGCTTCAGATGCGGCATGAACAACTCCCAAATCCCGCTGTTGCCGCGCTGTTGCATCGGATGAATCCGCCCGTCCCAGTTGTTGAACCAGCCCACCACGCTCACGCGGATGGCATTCGGCGCCCACACCGCGAAATGCACACCCTCCACGCCCTCCACCGTCATCGGATGCGCCCCCATCCGGTTGTACGCGCGGTAATTGGTCCCCTCGCCCAGCAGGTGCATGTCAAAATCCGTCAGTTGCAGCGGAAAGCGATACGGGTCCTCCAAATCGGACGACGTCCCGTCAAACCACGTCAGGCGCAGCAAATAATCGAACGGCTTTTCATTCGGGAGAAACAGCTCATACAGACCATCCTCATGAATGCGCGGCATATCGAGAACCTGGCCATCCGCGCGGCGGATTAACTCGACCTTGGTCGCATACGGACGGAACACCCGCGCCACCACGCCCGGCTTTTTCGCGCCCGTGGCATGCATGCCCAGCAGCGAAAACGGCGCGCCGTGCATGCCGTAGATAATGGCGTTGATTTCGGGTTTTGTCAGCAAAGGCTTCATGTGCACACTCCTCCACCTTCCGGCACGCAGGCGCAAGCCGGCAGATGGCTAACCATCGCACACCCCCACCCTCCCCGTAAAGACGGAAGTCAAAAAAGACGACATTTGTCCCAAACGCGCACCCGCCCCTGAACCTTAAGGATCAGGCGCGGGTGCGACATGCTGCTTGTCGTTAACTACCCACCTTGACCTGAACCACCTTTCCCGTCTTTTCGTCTATGGCAACCTGTGCGGCGTACGAAGGACCTCTGTAGCGTTCCCCCTCCTGAAGCGCCGGTTGCTTGGCGGGAAACGTCACGACATACAGACCCGCCTCGTGCTGAACAGACACCACGGCATCCCTGTCGTACGCTACTTTTCCAATAGCCTCAGCAGCAATAATCCGGGCTTGCTGTTCAGTAATAAGATCGTCACCAGCCCCCAGGATGTTTTTTACCTGATGCATCGGTTGTCCTTGCGCTTCCACAACCTCAGAGACAAAGTTGCTTGCCATTCGGCTATGGTCCAACGATGCAGTTTCTTTCGCGGAATCGGGAGACACATAAGACAATTTAGATTCAACATGATCCGCCTGTTCGCCACGGGCAAAAGTTACAGCCGACACAGCGTCAGCCTCTGTCTGTAGTCCCTGTATGGTAGCGACGGCAGTGCTCTCGGCATGCCGATGCGACGCACTATTGGTTGCACATGGTGGCCGACTGTTCGTCCAGAGCAAGAAACAGACAAAGCAACCGGCCACGCTCATCGAGATAAGTAGTGATTTCATCTTCATATTCAAGGCGTTGTCCTCCGATCTACACTACTGGGTCGAGTCCACGCGGTGAAACAGCTATGATTGGTGCGTTTATTTCCAAGGGCCTATCACAAAATACACCTGCTCAGTGTTGGCATGAACCCATATAATTGCGCGCGTTTCTTGGTTTAAGAATGCCATGACACGAGCTTCCCATAGCTGATCACCTCTCTTTGCGAAATCCGGGATATCAAAGCCAACAGTCTGAATATCTACCCTCCATATCCCTTCTTCTGCCATCAGATGCACCCCCATCCTTTCGGCATATGCATCGCGCGCAATGCGCTTTGCTTTCGACTCTGTTAGCACATGGTTGAAGCCCGTTGGAGGCTCTGCGCCCACACCCGAGAGGCATTGAATGACAGGAAAACAAATAATTATAATTACTTTATTCATATTGTGCTCCTAATAATCATACGGTATTTCATAGATGTCTAAGCCTGATGGATTCTGGCGAAACAGGATTACTGTTGTTGGCACGCCTATGTCGGTCAAATTCCCATCATTGGTTAAATCAAGATTCACCGCTGGCTCATCAACTGGGTAATTATGTTCAATAATGTAGTATCCATCTATTGCATTATTATCTAGTGTCAGTAGACTTGTATGCTTGATGCCATATGATGGGTCATAATATTCACCGCCATAATAAACAAAATGACGCGCGAAAAATGCCGCGTATTTTTCGTGTACGGGTGCGGAGCGAGGACGCTATCGCGATTTTCCAAGTTTCTCGGCTACCGCATCAAGCTGCAAAAGAACCTTCTCCACCTTGCCTGCACTCCCCACAGCTTCATGAACTATGCGAGCAAAGGCAGGTTCTTTGACCGAAGCCGCTCCATAAAGTTGAAGCACTCGTTGGCTGAAGTCATCACGATAGGCAAGTAGCCGGTTCTGCTGGAGAATATCCTCCCGGATTGATATCTGTATCGCATGCTGGCGCACAACTTCCTCATATTGAGGATCGACGGGATTCACGTCATATTTTCCAACAGCGGGCGGCGACAACCTCTTGTCGATGCGCAGATGGTCTAACACAAAGGATAGTCCTTGGATAAGCGGTATGACCTGCTCTTTGCGAGCATCTGCATCAGAGGCCTGTTTATGGCGAACTTGGGCCTCTATTGCCTTAGCAAGGCACAAATACATATCGCACTCATCCGTTACACTGAGTTGGTTCCTTAGTGCTTCTCGGGCGAAGCGAACAGCATCTTCAGCGTGATGAGCCAAAGCTCCGCCGTACACGTTGGCGATCGCCGCGTAAACCAAGCCTCGACTCTGCGGATCGGCGTTCTCGCTCAAAAGATCGAGCAATCGCGTCTCGATAGCCTCTCGGTCACCTTGATTGGATGTGGAGGCGAATCGGCAGATTTCATTGATCTGGGTGCACAAGCTCACATCTCCACCAAAAGATGAAGAACTGCCGAAAGCAATCAGCACACCAAGGAACAGATACCACGAAGCATTCATAAGCACCACCTTCATCATTGCCATGGCCCCATCCAGCCACCTATGGCCGTGTTGGACGCCTCAAGTTTTACACGCGCTTTGCGATCAGAACCGCGATAATTACGCGGATGATTCTCATCGGGGAGCCACTCAACCCAAGTCCCCGCCTCATTTTTGTATTCCTCTGGGACACGAACCCCAAAGGTGAAATCCACGTAGTTGGTTCCATCGAAAATCCTTGCGACTGGAGCCAAACCACTCGACACGATGTCGGTAGTCTTGTTGTCAAACCCAACGCTCCAATGTACGATCGCGGAAGGACGCCTGCCTCCCGTTCCGTCAGGCCAGGTGTAAGTCTCCCCAGGAATGTTTTCCCGAAATTCAACATTATAAAATGAAACATCATTGGGAAGAACATAGCAGTTAAAGAAAGACTTGGCACCGATATTGTTCATCCCGAGTGAGCCGAGATTCCCGTCGCTCACAAGTGAGGTCATCATTCCATCCGGAGCAACCACCATGAATGTCACTGTGCAATCTGCGCCAGCAATCTGCGCATGAACAGTTGACGATGACGGACTCTTGCTGGCCGTGAATGTCGTGCTGGCCCCCGTCGCAACAGATACAGTTCCGCCACCGGTAACCGACCAGTTAACAGACATGGATGGGGCAATACTGCAAACGACTTCTTCACCAATACCAATCTTTGTTCTGGTACGATCGGAGGGAGTTGTGGCAATCGTTTCGGTACCCACCTTAATAACACTCACCTGTATGCTGTCGGTGCAGTTGGATTGTGCGGAATAGGTCCAGTTTAGGGTGGTGGTGCCGGGGGAGATGCCTTCAACGTAAAGATTCGTGCCATTGAACCCATGGAACGGTGTAACGAATTGCGTTAAGGCAGTTCCGCCAGACGGGGCCGTGTAGATTTTCACAACGGAAGAATCCCAAGTCAAAATCAAATTGCCCGGCGAGCCGTATGGGCCGCATGCTGTCAGAGTGAGCATGGTGCGGGGGGCGTTGGTGTGGACGGTGCGGTCGGCGATGAATCCGCCGGGGGATTCTTCGTCAGCTTCGGCCACGCCCGCAAGAGTGGCGTTCGCGCCGAAGATTTGAAGGGGGGTATTGGCTTCACAGCCCCCGGAACCGGCAATGGAAAAACTGGCTTCGCCGATTCCGCAGCCGCCGCCTTCAAGGTAGATGGTCCGGGGCAGTTGCTCATTGGCGAAGAACGTTGAGCTTAAAGCAATCGGCACGCCGCCGGTGGGTGTCCAGTAGGCCACCGCGCCGGTGAGATTCAGTTGCATTTGACCATGCCAAGCGCCAGGCAGGGTTTGCCTCAAGACCAGCGGTTTTCGTGCGGCGTCCGGGTGCAAGGTACGGTCGGCAAGCGGGCTTGCCTTGCCGATGTCCGGTTGGAGGACAATGATTTCTTTTACTCCCGTGCATCCCTTGGAATCAGTCGCGGAGACGGACGCAAACCCCGGAGCTACTCCTGTAACAAGGGTAGAATTGCTTGTGGTTCCAGAAAGT
>DBPO01000018.1 GCA_002304915.1 Verrucomicrobia bacterium UBA1418 | reverse complement strand
GGGGCGGTTGCGGGCGAAGTTGGTGTTGGGGTTGCCTTCCTGGTCGGCGGGATGGTGGTCGTCTACCAGCCAGCGGGTGAGTTCGTTGAAGGCGGCGGTGCCGCGGGAGGTGACGTTGAAGTCGCCGCAGAGGAGGACGTAGTCGTCGGGGGCGAATGTTTNNGACGCTGATGACGTGCAGGGGCTTGGGGCCGGGGATGGCAATGGTGGCCCAGAAGAAGCGGCGGTTGAGGACGTAGGGGTCGTCCCATTGGCCGTGGGCGATGATGGGGTAGCGGCTGATGACGCCGTTGGGAAGGCGGACGCCGCCGGTTTCGCGGGCGAAGTAGCTACCGGGGCCCATGATGCGGCGGGCAAGGTCGTGGGAGGTGCCGAGTTTGTAGTTGAATTCCTGAATGGCGATGATGTCGGGGCGCAGGGCTTGGAGGATGCGGATGCCGGGGTCGGAGTAGGCCTGGGTGGTGTTGTCGGAAAGGTTGGCGGTGGCGACCGTGATGGTGTGGGTGAGGCGCGGGGTGGCGGGGGCGATGGCGGGGGCGGCGTGGCAGAGGGTCAGAAGGAGAAGCAAAATGGCGGGACGCTGGCTTGACATGGGACGGGCAAGGCTAGCAAGCGAAGCGCGAGAAGTCCAGCGCGGGGCGCGTCAACTGGGCGGGAAGCGGAGGGAGAGCCGATGGTGCAGCGGTAGCAGAGCGAGCAGCGCGAAGCCTAGGAAATTCGCCGGGAAGCGGTGAATGGCTACCGCGCAAAGGGTCGCTTGGATGGGGATGAGCAGCCCGAGTAGGTGGCCGATTTGGTGGGGTCTGAGCAGGGCGTTCGGTTCCATTTCTTCGCGCGCAAACCAGGTGACGAGGGCAATGTAGCTTCCAAGGAGGAGCGCGCCGGTCACGGGGGCCCACGTTGGCGACGCGCCGTTGGTGGCGGCGGCCGCGCCAAGCAGAAGGTTGCCGGCGCGGCAAGCGCCCATCAGCAAGGGGCCGGCGTAGCGGTGGCGCTTGAGGCCGATGTTGTAGAGCACGATGGCCAGCACGAGCGGGACGGCGATGCGCAGGGCGTTGAAGAAGGCGGCGAAAAAGACAGCGACCCACAGGAAAATTAGCGCGCAGGCGGTGGCGGCCTCGCGGGAGATGAGGCGCGCCGGGAGGGGGCGGGTTGGGCGTTCGCGCAGGTCTTCGGCGTAGTCGAAAAGGTCGTTCAGGATGAGGCCGGCGGCATAGAAGAGCAGGCTGGCGGGAAGCGCGAGGAGGAGGCGCAGCCAGGCTTGTGGGCCGGCGGCGGAACTCAGCAGGAAGCCGGCAAGGACATCGCCGGGCAGGGTCAGGAGGTTGGGCAGGCGCAGGAGTTGCAGCCAAGCGAGGGCCACGCGGCGGGCGAAGCGCGGGAAGAGGTCTTCGTAGGAATAATAGAAGACAATGACCCGTTGGCGGGCGCGCGCCCAAAGGGATTCGCCGGGCGGCGGAGGGTTAGCGTTGGTAGGTGGCGGGGTCAATATAGGGCAGGTCCAGACGGGGGTTGAATTTGGGGGTTTGAGAATAAAACGCCAGCGGATTGTCGTGCATAATCTGCTGAATCTGGGGTTGGGTGAAACCTTGTTCGCCCATGAAGGTGGCGGTTTTCGCCAGCGAGCAGGGGTCGGACACGCCCCAGTCGGCGGACGAATTGACGAGCACGCGCTCCAGCCCCCATTGGCGCAGAATATCCACCACGCGACGAGGATTGAGCTTGGAATAAGGATAAACGGTCAGCCCGGCCCAGTAGTCGGTTTTGCGGGTCAGGGGCATGGTGTCTTCGGTGTTGTGGTCCACAATAATGAGGCCGGGGTCATAAGCGAATTCACGCAAAATATCGAGAATGCGCTCGGTGCCTTTCTTTTTGCTGACCCGCGGGGTGTCGTGCGGCGTATGAATCAGCACGGGCAGCGCGTGGGCCTTGGCCATTTCGAGCTGCGCCTGAAAAACTTCCTCCTCGTTGGGGGTAATCAGGTTGAAGCCGATTTCGCCAACGGCCACGCAGCGGGGATGGTCGAGATAAGGCGCCATGCCCGCGAGTGTTTCGCGGGCCAGAGCAAGGTCTTCGGCCTCCTTGGGATTCACGGAAATGCACGACCAATGGTCAATGCCATAGCGTTCGGCGCGAGTGTGCTCGAATTCGAGCGAGAGGCGGAAGTAATCGAAAAACGTGCCGGCGTGACGGCGGTTGGAGCCTTGCCAAAAGGATGGCTCCACCACGCAGCGGATGCCGGCGTTGTACATGGCGGTGTAGTCGTCGGTGGTCCGCGACAACATGTGAATATGGGGCTCGATGATAATCATTGCGCGGCAATCGCTGAAATTTCGACGCGCCCATCCTTGGGCAGACGCGCGACTTGAACAACCTCGCGCGCGGGATACGGCGGGGCGAAAACTTCAGCGTAGAGTTTGTTGACCAAGGCGAAGTCATCCATGCTGGCGACATAAATGGTGGCTTTGAGGACATTGGCGGGGGTGAGGCCAGCCGCGTCGAGAATGGCCACCAGATGCTTGAGCGCCAGCCGGGTTTGCGCTTCGGTTCCGGCGGCCAGCTCACCCGTGGCGGGGTCAATTCCGAGTTGTCCGGAGATAAAGACGAAGCCATTTTGTGAAAGGGCTTGAGAGTAAGGGCCAATGGCGGCGGGGGCTTGGTCGGTTTCAATCAATTTCATCGCAATTCCTTTATTCATTATTCATGGACATTCTACGGCGACTTGAACGCGCGGACAAGTCCGAAGCTGGCGGACAAGGGCGAGATAATTCCACAAATAAATGGGGCCCCTGAACGAAGGGACAGCGATGATTTAGAACGCAATAATGCGACCGTGTTCATCCAGTTGGATGTTACTATCATCGTCTTTCGCGGGGAGACCGTCATTCTCTGGATGGCTTGGAATAATCGGGCCTTTTTCAAATACGTCATCACCATGAATACGGACCTTGACCGTATTGGATTTAATCTCCGTCCAAGTGTGACCATCGTCAGCGACAAGCACATTGCAACGAACCGTAATCGTGTACTCCCCGGGCAATGTCATCTCAAATAGCCGGCTCAAGTCGGGAATCGAATCGCTGATGGATTCCCCCGGCGCCACCACCTGCAGGTGGGTCGAAATACTTTCCGCATTTCGCGCGCCGCTTGGAGTGAGGGCAGCGGCATTTCCTGTCGGTGTGCGAACATCAAGCTGATATGCTTCCAAAGGACTCGCTACAAGAACGCGCACAGGATGCTCCCCACGGTTCTCGAGAAGCAATCGAACGCAAACGGGCTGGCTGATATGAAACGCCTCCCGATCCGTCCCAATGGATATGCGACAACCTTGCATCAAGGCCCCCCGTTCAATTGCCACATCCCCTTCTCCCTTCAGGTCAGAATGCGCAAAACACACAAGTCCAAGTGTCATTGCCGCAACGAGTGTTAACCGATACATATTCATCTGTTCCTCCCTCAATCTTCCACAATCCATTCTATGTCCTGCGCACGACCCGGCCACAGGGGAAGCGCGACGGAGTTAACACTGCCGGGATTCTGGGACGATGCCTGCCCCGACTCCATGCTCCATTCGTCATTCCCATCCCGCACGGCTGCTCCGCTCCAAAACCAATCCAAGCGGCAAATTGCGTCAAGGCGGTTCCGCCGGATGGGGCCGTGTAGATGTTCACAACGGAAGAATCCCAAGTCAAAACCAGATTGCCCGGCGAGCCGTATGGGCCGCATGCCTCCAGAGTAAGCATGGTGCGGGGGGCGTTGGTGTATCAACACCTTGGGACACAACCCACCACACATTCCAAGGCTCCATAGCCGCACAACGATACGCCTGTTGAGCGCAAGCAGTGAGCGATCACGTCTTCGGGGATACGCTCTACTGGGTCGAGTCCACGCGGTGAAACAGCTATGATTGCTACGTTTATTTCCAAGGGCCTATCACAAAATACACCTGCTCAGTGTTGGCATGAACCCATATAATTGCGCGCGTTTCTTGGTTTAAGAATGCCATGACACGAGCTTCCCATAGCTGATCACCCCTCTTTGCGAAATCTGGAATATCAAAGCCAATCGTCTGAATATCTACCCTCCATATTCCTTCTTCTGCCATCAGATGCACCCCCATCCTTTCGGCATATGCATCGCGCGCAATGCGCTTTGCTTTCGATTCTGTTAGCACATGGTTAAAGCCCGTTGGCGACTCTGCGCCCACACCCGAGAGGCATTGAATGACAAGAAAACAAATAATTATAATTACTTTATTCATATTGTGCTCCTAATAATCATACGGTATTTCATAGATGTCTAAGCTTGGTGGATTCTGGCGAAACAGTATTACCGTTGTTGGCACGCCCATGTCGGTCAAATCCCCATCATTGTTTAAATCAAGATTCACCGCTGGCTCATCAACTGGGTAATTATGTTCGATAATGTAGTATCCATCTATTGCATTACTATCTAGTGTCAGTAGACTTGTATGCTTGATGCCATATGATGGATCATAATATTCACCGCCATAATAGACAAAATGACGCGCGAAAAATGAGGCCGGATTTGAATTGCCCTGCCCAGGAATGCCCATAGAATCATTGACTTCCGCGTATTTCCATGCATAGCTTGTTGTGTTGACAAATGGAACCTCTGGAATATTTAAATACGGGTGCGTTGGATGCCCACTAGTACCCGGGCCTGAAAATGTCCAGTTTTTAACTATAAACCCATCGTCGAAGGTTGGCTCGAGCCTGATCCACTCATTGAAATCATTAAGTCCTTGTACCTTGCGAATGTCCAAAAACAGGCTTGCCCATGCACCACATTGGCCGTCTCCATACTTTAGCAAATCTGCGGTTGTGACATTGTCACATAAATATGACGAATAATATGTTAGCTGGGTGTTATCCACTCGCCTTACATCTCTGTCTGTAAACTCACCCCATATTTTCAATGTGCATCCGCTGGCCGTACATTCGCCCGCCGCATTGATGCATCCTAAATGTGCCAGTGTGTGGTATACGGTGGTCAGCGGAGAACCAAGAGTTACATAAGTCTGGTTTTCGCTTACGCCCGCATTGATCCACGTATGCCCCCCGTCAAAGGAAAAGGACCAATCAATGCGCATTGGGTTGTAGTATGCAACTTCATTCGGAAATGGTTCATCGCATTCCACATCCAATACAACCATGTCATGCCCGATGATGGAGGCCGATGTTGCCGGGAACAAAAGATTGCCAGGCCCTGCGCCTTTCGCGCGGATCACGACACTAGGGTCGGCGGGTTCGATGCGCCACAGTGCATCAACCATCATCTTCGTGTTCCGCGTGAAGCAAAGAGGATGAGGTGGCGAGTTATCTTGCCAGTGGGGGGCGGCATAGTTCTGGCTACCATCATCTTTTACAATGGTGTGGTTGTTCGTGAACGCCAATTCCTTCAGATGAACCCTGAGTACGGTGACTTTGATTTCATCCTCGCAATCCGGTATTTCAGAATAGCCCCACTGGATGGAATTGACGCCTGGGGCAATCCCCTCGGCATAGAAGGTGGCCCCGGTAAAACCGGCATAAGGCACACTATATTGTGAAAGAGCCGACCCGCCGACAGCAGATGGATAAAGTTGCACAAATGAGGGATCCCAAGTCAAAACCAGATTGCCCGGCGAGCCGTATGGACCGCATGCCTCCAGAGTAAGCATGGTGCGGGGGGCGTTGGTGTGGACGGTGCGGTCGGCGATAAATCCGCCGGGGGATTCCTCGTCAGCTTCGGCCACCCCCGCAAGGGTGGCGTTCACGCCGAAGATTTGAAGGGGAATATTCGTCACACAGTCGGAGAGGCCGACAACGCAAAAGGACGCTTCGCCCATTCCGCAGCCGTCGCCTTCAAGATAGATGGTCTGAGGCAGTTGGGCATTGGTAAAGACCGTTTCGCTCAAGACGATGGGCACGCCGCCGGTGGGTGTCCAAAAGGCTGCTGCTCCGGTGAGTTCAAGTTGCATCAGGCCGTTCCAGTCGGCGGGCAAGGTCTGTTTCAATAGCAAAGGCTCCCGCGCGGCGTCAGGATGCAAGGTGCGATTCGCCAAGGGGGCAACCGTGCCAATGTCGGCCTTTAAGACGGTGGCGGTCACGCGGTCGGAAAGAGGGATGCCTGTGGCTTCGACCTCAATCCAGGCATCCCGCATGCTTCCGCTGTGGGTGAGGCCTTCGACCTCCATCGCCGGGATGTAGTCGCCCTCGTAGAACTGGGTGCCGGAGTCAAGAACGTTGCCGTCCAAGTCGTAGATGCGCAGCCGGACAGTGTCGTAGGTCAAGACAATATTGCTGGCGTAACCCCAGGTGTTTTCCGGCCCGGTGATACTCAAGAGGTGCCGCGAGGCATCCGGGTGGGCGCTTTTATCGGCCAGCAGGAAGCCAACGCTTTCCTCCGAGGCTTCGGGAACGTCCGCATCAAGATCCAGAATGGCCGGAACGTTGCGC
>DBPO01000042.1:28492-29120 GCA_002304915.1 Verrucomicrobia bacterium UBA1418 | reverse complement strand
CCTCGCCGAGGTCGAGAAAGCCGCGCTAGGCGTGACCGCCAGGACCATGGCCGGATGGGCTGATCTCAACCTGCACAGCGGCGCCCTCAAGGGAGACGTCGTCAAGGAGATCTTCCACCGGCTCGTAGGAGATACAACCTTTGCCGACCTGCGCGATCGAGGGATCAATTTCACGGTTGTCGCTGCTGACCTTGACACCGAAGAGCCCGTGTATATCAACGAAGGCCGGCTTGACGACGCAGCGAGGGCAAGCATGTCGATCCCGGGCATTTTCGAGCCGATTCTCTTGGACGGTCGAGTGCTTGTCGACGGTGGACTCATAGACAACGTGCCGGTCGGGGCGGCCAGGGCTCTTGGCGCCGCCAAGGTCATAGGAGTTGAAGTGCACAACCCCTATGACATCTGGATACGGACGGTTCTTGGGGTGGGGCTTTCACTCGTTCAGATGAGGGAGATCAAGGCGCGGCTTAGGGAGCTGGCGCGGGAGCAACACGTGCCCTGGCAACGGTCGCTGGAGGCATATAGGGGTGTTTCGAAGGGGATGTTCGAGGCCGCTGATTTGTCTATTGGAGAGAGGGCAGGGCAGCAGTCGCTCAAGGACTTTGTCTCGCGCCTTCACATCGGCAGG
>DBPO01000042.1:0-28439 GCA_002304915.1 Verrucomicrobia bacterium UBA1418 | reverse complement strand
CCCAAGGCAGGAGAACCCAAGGCAGGAGAACCCAAGGCAGGAGAACCCAAGGCGGGGGAGGGCTGGACGGCTTTTCGCGCGACCCTTGCCGGCCTTGACATAATCACATCCGTTCTTGAAAGCGGCCGGGAGCCTTTCAGGGCGAACACGCCCGCGGACCTGTTCATCCGGCCCCATGTACTCCGCTTCCATGCGCACCAGTTCTACCGGGCGTCACAGCTGATTGCGGAAGGGGAAAGGGCCGCAAGGGAGGCATTACCGCAGGTGGAAGCGTTGCTTAAGCAGGCGATTACCTGAGAGGTTTGGGGTGCCGGCGGCCTACTCGCTGAGCGCGAGCGAGCCGCCGGTTGCGCTGCAGACTCAACCAAGGTCTGTCGGGTCATCGGTATACTCCAGGATATCTCCCGGTTGGCACGACAGCTCTTTGCATATGGCATCGAGAGTGGAGAACCTGATCGCCTTGGCCTTACCCGTCTTCAGGATAGATAGGTTGGCGAGGGTGATTCCCACCTTATCGGCCAGTTCGGTCAGAGACACTTTCCGGTCAACCATGACCCGGTCCAGTCTGACAATGATGGCCATGATTGTCCCTCCTATACCGTAGAATCGTGTTCTTCCTGGAGCAGGACGCCGTAGCGGAAGATCTCTCCCAGGAGCAGGATGAGCGCGCCGAGGCCGATCGTCTCGAGACCCAGGCTTGCCCTGACGCCGATATCAACCCCGGGAATGTGCACGTTCTTCATGAGGAAAGAAGCAAAGGTGAAGTCGCGGATGTTCACAATCACCGCGCCTGCCAAAGTGGCAAACCCGATGTGACGGATTCGCCGGGCGTTCTCCATGGTGAACGGGGTACGAGCCGCCGTATCGCCCAAAGCTCCCCTAAGCTCGCGCAGAATCAATAGGAGGACCGGAGCCGACGCGAGGGTGAACCCCAGCATCATGAGCAGCGCCTGCCTTCCAAGGTCGCTTGAGAACATCGACCCGGGGATGCTCAAGGTGATGCCTGGACCCCACCACCCGAGCCCGAGCAGAAAGTCTCCTGGCAGGGGCTCCTGCCTTATCGCGATCACGAGAATAGCCGCCGCGAGGGTCACAGTGCCTATGATGGACAGTACCCAGACAAATCCTAAAACTCTCCGCATTGCCGACAGAACCGGACTTCTCTCGAAATTCATGGAAATAACCTCCTTGCCGGATCGCATGTCTGAAGACTAGCACGGCGATTATCGATTGTCAATAAGTATTATATGAGAAACATTAAAAAAGTAACGCGAAACGATAAGAGAAGGCTTCCAAGAAGAACAGGGCAGTACCCAGGACTCAGGTTCCATGCTAGGGGCTTCCGTGTCCACCACCTCCTGCTGTGCGTGCAGAGCCAATCTAGCACTTCCTGCCGGATCAATTGAACCTATCTCTCATTTCCGGCCGGATAGGCACAGCCGAACTGGGATGAAATGGATGTTGACACTCGGCAACTCTGCACGCCCTGATAGACAGCCGTGGGAATGGTACATTAGGTGCACAATGGCTCGTCGCCACCTATCAGTTTTTGCCAGTTGACTCAAGGATACCTCCGGCACTTCGCCGCCGAGCCGACGGTCTTCAGTCTGGAGGCCGACTCTCATTGCCCGAGGTACCTGCGGATGTTATAATGGTGGTCGTGTCGGGGCGTAGCGCAGCTTGGTAGCGCGCATGGTTCGGGACCATGAGGTCGCTGGTTCAAATCCAGTCGCCCCGACCACCCTCCCGTTGCCCCTCCTTCCACCAAGCCGCACCCACGCTCGCGGACACCCACTTTTCCACGCTATGGAAACTTTATTTTCAGTTTTTCCATGCTATGGAAAAATATTTTCCACACTGTGGAAAAATTCAGGCCGCCGCGGGCCTTTTCGCTAAAAGTTTTCCACACTATGGAAAAATATTTTCCACGGTGTGGAAAAATGTAGCGGCGGCGGATTCGGCAACGGGGCGCGCGGGAATCATGGGGATGGGTTTCCAGCCGCCGCGACAGAAACGCCACCTGCTCGACATAGTCGCCGTACGCCCCCCCGTTATCCCGCCAACTGCCCCCGTCGTTCCAAAGCTTTAGGACGCACTGTTAAGGGCGGTCACAAAAAGAGAATTTCCTTTTCTGGATTGACTTCGGACAGCGCACACACCAGCAGGCCGCCGGGGTTCAAATGCCCCACCACCAGGCGATCACAATGCGCCAGAACGTACTGGTTGCACCAAGCCGCCCGCCGGACATTCGGAACATCCACATCATCGGCAAACGGCGAAAGCACCAGCAGGTGGCCTTCCTCAAGGGCACGGCGAACCGGGGCAGAGCCCGCGCCGTCCTCCAGCCCCCACGGCTTCACCCAAATCAACGGCCAACGTCGCGCCAATCCGTTCTTGAACACCTCCCGCTCCATGGGCGAGAGAAAACCGCTCAAAATCGCCTCTCCGGATTTCAGCGACAACCCGCCCGGCAGCCCGCCTGCGCCCGCTCGTCCCGAACAATCACATCCCAATAATTGCGATGCCAGACCGGGCGGTCTGGATGAATCAACCCCCGCCGACGCATCTCGCGCGACACCGCCGCCTTGTACGCCCCCACCAGCGTCCCCAACGCCCCTGCCACCGGCTGCCCGAATGTGCCCCGGTACGGGGCTTGGCGCGCCAAGCCCCTTCAAGCGCACAATCCCATGCACGTGATTGGGCATAATCACGAATTCATCCAATTCAATCCCCTTGCGAAGCGCGGCGCCCTTGCGCCACTCCCCCTCGGCCACCCGTCCCGCCTCGCTCAAAACCACCCGCCCGTTCACAATCGCCCCGAACAGCGCCCGGTTTTGGTGCGTGTTCATCGTCACAAAATAACATCCGGCGGCGACATAATTCCACCCCTTCTTCCGGAGGCTCCGACGATTCGCCAGCCGGGCCGTTCCCATCACGCCCACTTCCCCGCAAACGCCTTCTGCAACATGCTCTGGTGCAAGCGTGAAAATACAGCGGCGGAATTTCGGCCTCTGGCCACGGAGAGGTTCAAACCCGCATCCGGCATTTTGTTTTCACCCATGTCCAAACCTATCCGCTGCTCACCCCATCGGCCTGCAACCAGTGGATGACCTCAAGCGTTTCTTTCAGGCGTCCGAATCCTCTTCATCATCGCCGGCCCCGCCGGCCCGGACGCCGGCAAGGGACTTTTCGATGTGCCCGACCTCGTCCGGGGTCAGGTCGAACAGGCGATACACAATCTCGTCAATCTCCCGCTCTGTCGCCCGCAATCCCGCCGCATCCTCCGCCTCGGCCTGCTTCGCCGCTCGCTCCGCCAGCTTCGTCAGCCGGGCTTTGTCGGCAGACGAGGCGGCGGGGATGGGTAATGCTGCAACATACATCGGCTTGAACTCATAAAAGCCTCCTTGCTTACTGGCCGCAGTGTGGCGGATAAACCACCAAAGAGTGTTTGAGTTTAGCAAGGCAAGAAGAAAATGCAGCTCATTCGAGACACATATGGAAGTTTTATCATTAGAAAAATAGCCTCTTGAATCGGCAACGTATTGGGTACTGTTTGCAATAGCAGGAATGACAATCTTCGGCTGTTCGAATTCCTGCCAGTAGGCAATGTTGTCTTGAATCTCATACCACGCATAATTGCCAGGTTTGCGCCCGCCTGGAATACCTGGCGTGAGCCGCTTTTTGAACGGCTTCAAATGCTCGTGAATTGCCGGATATCTTCTGATGTCAATTCCACGGCGCGTGAAGATCAGCCACAAATCCTTCGGCTCACATCGCCACCGTTTTACATCCCGCCCGCGCAGGAAGGGCTTGAGGATTTCGGCGGATGACTTGTCTTCGCGGATGAGCCGGTCGCGCGTGGCGCGGCCTACGACAAAGGCTTCGTTCAAGCCAGTTAATATTCCGCGGTAAAACCTGCCGTTCACGTATTCGCCGAGCGGTGTACCCGCGCGGCGAATCTTTTCCAACAGCCGGAAGACGAATGGCGATTCGAGCCGCCAGCCCTCGGGCTTCAATTCGCACTGCGCGATCGTTTGTCCCTGTTCGGCGACAATCTGGCTGATGCGTTCGAAGGGCTGGCCCTGTTCCCAAGTATAGCCGAGAGCCGCCGAATCGTTGGCGGGCTTGGTACGTATGGCGGTCAGAATCGAGGCATAGGCGATGGCCTCGAACACCGGCGCGTCGCCAAAATCGATGAGCCGGTGTAGGGTAAGTTCGCGGGCCAGGAAGCGGCGCAGGGCTTTGCCATAACCGGCGCGGTAATATTTGTTGGAGGTGATCAGGGTTAACGCGCCGCCCGGCCGCAACAGCTTGACGCCGCGCTCGTAGAAATAGACGAACAAATCCGCCGTGCCGCTGAAACATTCGTAGCCTGCCGCCTTTAACGCCGCTTTCTGCTCCTTGATCTTCTCCTGCCGCACATACGGCGGATTGGCGATGACGACATCGAAGCCACCTTTCGCGTGAAAGACCTCGGAGAAGAAAATCTCGAAGTCGAAGGTCTCGCGGCCGTTCGTCAATTCGTGGATGAGGGCCTCAATCTGCGCTTTCAAACGGGCCTTTGTCTGCCGGTCGGTTTCGTTGAAAAACTGCGGCTTCAGTATTTCAAGCCGCTTGAACTGGGCGTCGTTGAACAGGTTCTTTTCCACGCCCAGCAGGGAATTGCCGATGACGATTTTGTAGTCAAGATTCGGGAGCGGCTTGACCTGCTTGACGTCCTCTTCGTCCACAATAAGGGAAAGCCATAGCCGGAGCTTGGCGATTTCGACGGCGCTGGCGTCAATGTCCACTCCATAGAGGCAATTCTGAATGGCATGACGCTTGAAGTGGTACGGAGTGCGCTCCGCAACGTCGTTGAAATACGGCGTCAGCGCGGCGCGGGCGCGGACGATTTCCGTCATCATGCCGACCGGAAACGCGCCGGAGCCAACCGCCGGGTCGCAGACGGTGATGGATTTCAAGGCCTCGTCGAGCGCCTTGGCGTTTTTTTCGATGCTTTTGGGCATCTTGATGGCGTATTTGGCGTCCACCGCCGCGTAGTGCGAAATCTGCTCGCCGAGGCGGACGAAGGTTTCAACGTCGGCGCGCGGGACGGCGTTGACGGCTGACTCCAGGTAGTTCATCAGGCTTTCCTGGCACATGTAGTGGACAATCTCGCGCGGGGTGTAGAACGCGCCGAGTCCTTTGCGCCGGTTTTCTTCAATCAGATTCTCGAAGACCTTGCCGAGCATTTCCGGGTCAATGGCGACTTCTTTTTCCAGCGGTTCGGCTTCGTTGACGGTGAAGTTGTAGCGGTCGAACACGTCGAGAACGCCGGTGCCGGTGATGCCTTCTTCAACGAACTCGTCGTTCGTGAAGAGCTTGTTCGGAATGAGGATGTCGGTTTTCTTCCAGTCGTAGTCATTCAGCGGCTCGAAAAGGCCGCCGTTCAGAAACGGGATGCGGCACTTGAACCGGGCGCACCAGGCCTCATGCCCCCGGTCGGTGGCGAGGGTGTCGTAAAAGAGAGGTTCAAGAATGTCGTTGAAGAAGTTGTTATACTTGCCGTATTCGCCCCTGGCCATGCGCCGGAGGAAATCGCGCGGGCCGGTGCCCCAATCTTTCCCCTTCTCGACGCCGAGCCAGCCCTTCTTTTGCAGGAAGTACAGGAAAACGACCTGACCGAGGAGTTTCTTCGCAAAGTCCACGGTGCTGACATTCTTTTCCTTGAACTCGTTGCGAAGGGTCTTGTCCTTCGCCACCATCTTGTCAAGGGCGGCATGGATGTCGTCGAAACGCTCCGCGTACTTGCCGAAGAATTCCTTGGTGACGGCCTCGACGCTGAAGGCTTCCTCCATCTGCGCAAGCGTGGGGTCCGTGTCGGTGTCTTGCAGGAGGCCCAGAAACCGGGTCTGGGCGGTGTGGCAGCTTTCGCCCTCGCCGACCAGATAGGAAAAGCGGCGGGCGGGAGTGAGCCGGGTTTCCACGCCCACCTTTCCGGACTCTTTTTTGACGGTCGCGTACTCCATTTTGACGTAGGAGAAACGCCATTGCGCTTCCGCGGGCGACACAAAGGCAACGAGCGCGGCATCCTTTTCGTCGCGGTCTTTCAGGTGATCGGCAACGAAGTTGCGGATGGCGGTCCGGGCGCGTTCCAGCTTGGATGCCTGCGTCAGGTGGACAATCAGCACGTCCACGGTTTCCTTGTCCGGGCTGGTGTAGGTGCCGAGCCGCTCGAAGCGGCTCACATGCGGCTTGAAGGCGTCCTTGATGTACTGGATGTTTCGGGAGAAAGCCTTGCTTTCGTCCATCCGGTTGACGAGGTTGAGCGCGAAGGTGCGGAACCGGCCCCTGTCGAAGGGCCGGGTGAACGTGTTCTTGATGAGTTGGGCGGCTTGCGGCTTGTTCATGTGGCTGGATTCTTCCCTTACGCGTGTGGATTATGGCCTATACCCAAGGCTCTTTGTCAGCCGTTTCATCCTATCACGGGACCTTTCACGAATTAAAAGATTCATTCCTGAGTCATCCGTATTTTGTTTGATGGGTTATGACTGGTTGGGTGGAGTGCAGGGACGACAAATGTCCCCATTTCGCTTTCATGAATAGAGGCTGCATCATCGAGACCAGTCGGCTGAAATGTCCCCATTCCAGATCGGCTGAACACCACGTCGTTCTTTTTGTAATTCGCGCATAGACAGATAGATACGTATACTTGCGGCCCAAATGATGGACGGAGGAATGCACACCATGTCCCCATGATGTCCCCATTCCAGCTTGCCGTTTTTATGGTCTTCATGTCCCCATGATGTCCTTTTTGCTCCGCAATACATAGTGAACACCGGGGCCACGGACGCCTACTTGGCGAAAGATATGTTCTTTCAGGTTGGTTAAATCCCGGGTAGCCGTCTTCTTCGTGCAGTCAGTCAGTTTTTGATATTCAGGGTTCGATATCTTCCCTGTGGACTTCACATACGCCACACCCTTTTTCTGCCGCTCGTTCAGGCCCAGCTGATCCATGACTGCATCGGTCAGCCAATCGCGCCAAATTGTGGTGACGAAATGCGTGCCGTCCTGCGCAAAGGTTGGTTCGGGCAATCTGGCGGCCTGGCAGTCGGCGATCATGTCGGTGGTGCCGGTGCCGGCTTTCTCTACAAATTTCATTCGGTACAAGGGTTCAGCTAAAAGTGGATTGCGGGGCATGGGCGCATGAGGAACGCGCAATTTTTCCAGGGTTAAGCCATGCGGCAATTCGCCGGGATTCCAGACTTCGATTCTGTCAGCATAAACAATAACTTGAACAAACCCTCTGCAGCGGTAATCACGATGCGCTACCGCGTTGACCACGGCCTCTGTAATAACCGACCGCGGAACCTCAAAGTCGCCGGGCGCTTGTGTACTTTCTGTCCGTGTGCCGACAGGACGATTCAGTTTGCCGAGCACGAACTCAACGGCTTGATCAATGACTTCGAAGATGCGCCCCTCGTAGGACTGCTGGGAGGCGATAGGTTTGCGCTTTTCCGTTCCGAAAAAGTGAAGACAATGCACTTGGATATTGTTGAAAAAGCGGCGCGGTTCCTTGCCAAAAAGCAGGATGGCGGCATTGGTCAACTTGCCGTTCCACAGGAGCTTGAAATGTTCAAGAACCGCTTGGGGCGCTCGAGACCCCTTCAAGGTTAGTCGGCCTTTGGCTTCCGCCGTTTCAACAAAATCTTCAATCGCCGCCTCGTCAATATCCTTCAGTACCGCTCCGGCGCAAAGGCTGTTATCGAATGGCATCGTCTGAAGCAGGCCTCGGTTATCCAGAATTTCGACCAAACTGGCATACACCTCGCGAATAAGCGCGGGGGTATCGGCAAAACGACGGCGCGTGAGTTGATTTCCGGCTTTCTTGACCAGTTTCGCCATCTCTGGTTCACGCGCATGGTCATCATCGCCTTTCACAAAAACAAGTCGTTCGCGTCCGGTTTGGGTGGCATGGTCAAATTCCAGCTCCGTAGGGGATTTTCCGTCCGCGTTTTTCCATCCATACTGGTTGCCTAGAATGGCCAGATAGATGTCGCGTGACCCCACTTCCGAAAGGTAGATGTCGTCTGGTTTCCGGTCGCTGGCGGGAATATCCTCGAAGAGGAAAACGTCTTCAATAAAACGTCTCAAGAGGGGATCACCCAAGATAAACTCTTTAATGGCTTGACGTTCTTCCGTGAGTTCTTTCTGCACGGAACTGATGAAGATACGCATCATGGCGGTGCTCCTATAAGCCATGACGAGAGGATGACTTCGCGCGGGCTGAGTGAATGGTGCGTGAGTTGGGCGCGGGCGGATTGGAAGAACAGCGCGGAGATGTCCCGCCGCAGGATTCCGAGCACTTTCAGCGGTTCGACTTCGCGTTTGAGCGCTTCGGCAACCTTCTTGGTGGTTGGCTTGGGGAGGGAACCGTCTATCAAAAGCTGGATGACGTTGCGAATGTACTCTTCGTCATCATCCGTGAAGCCGTGGTAATGGCGGATTTCCCTCGCTTTGAGGCGTTTCAGGATGTAGGCGTCGTTCGCTCCGCCCTTGTGGCGCGGAATGGCGTCGTCATTCTCCGGGCTGGTGGCCGCGGCAAACGCATCCTTGTTTCGATCCAGCAGGCCGTAGAAGTCGGGCGGGATGGTCTGTCGCTTTTCGGCAGGGTCAGCCGGCTTCAACACTTTGACGGTGGTCAGGAAGTCGAGTTCAACCGCGCCGGCGGAGTCTTGGGCGGCAAGATAGAACTTGTCCAGGTTGCCCTGTCGGAAATAGGTCAGCAAGGATGGGAAACGCAGCGCAACGGCGTCCTGCACGGCGAGCCCGGTGCGCGTGGAGCGGGCCTTCTTCGGAAGTCGCTTGATCCGGGCGAACAGCTCGGGTTGTTGGTCGCGCACGGTGCGGATTTCCGCCAGGTATTCGAGTTCGCTTTCTTCGTCCTCGTCCTCGCCGGTGATGATCTTCTTGCTGGTGAGCTTGGCGAAAAGGTCGTGCGATTTGACTTCTTCGCCTTCCGTCAGCAGGCGGGCGTCCGCGCCCAGCATCTCAATGAAGGCGTGAATCCTGGCTTCCGCGGACTCGCGCAGCTTGATGGCGTCGTTGCCCTCTTCCGTGGGGAAGAAGTTATAGGTGTAGATGGCGTCGAAGTGGGTGTCCACGCGATTGACGCGCCCGACGCGCTGAATCAGACGGGTGGGATTCCAGGGGATGTCGTAGTTGATGACCACGTTTGACCGGTGCAGGTTTACGCCCTCGGAAAGAACTTCCGTGCTGACCAGTATCCGGTAGTCATTGGATGGCTGGAAGGCGTTGCCATCGAAGTTGTCTATGACGGCTCGGTGATCGGCCTCGCTGGAGTTGCCGCAGAACATCAGCGTCTTCGGCTCGACTTCGGCGCGGATGCAATCGGTCAGGTATCCGGCGGTTTCCTGCGACTCGGTGAAGATGATGAGTTTGCCCTTCTTCAGGTGTCGCTCGGTTTTCAGGACATCACGGAAGGCAATCCATTTGGGGTCGCGCCTGATGTTGGCCCACATCTCCTTGATGCGGCGCAAGGTGCGGTAGTCCGCCTTGAGGTGGTTGATGAAGTCGGCGGAGAATTCCTTTGCGTCCAGTCGTTCGGCCTTGTCCTGCTCCAGCAGGCGCTCAATCCCTTCCGAATCGTCCTGTTCGAGAAGATCGAAGATTTTCCCGATGTGCTTCTTGCTGATGTAGACGTTGCCCTTCTTGAACTCGGTGATGACGCGGGCGTATGAATGCGTGAACCGGTCCAAGGTCAGGCGGAACGCGTGAAAACTGCTTTCGAGGCGCTTGACCATCAGGATTTTCATGAACTTGGCGAGGTTTCGTTGGCCCTGCCGTTCGCGCTCATCCATTTTGCCTTCGTAGTAGAGCAGCGGCGTATATCGGGCGTAGGTGAAGTCGGAGGTAAGCAGCTTCAACGTCTCGTTGAAGATTTCATTTTCCTGCTTGCTGAACTTGTAGAACAGCGGGGCCGGGTCCTCGACCTCGGGAAAGGTCAAGCCCTGCTGTTTCATGTCCTCGCCGTAGTATTTTTCAATCTCGGTTCGGGTGCGCCGCACCATCAGGAATTTCAGGACCTTCTCGCGGGTTTCCTTGGCGTTCGCTTGAACCGTGGCGAAATAGAGTTCCCGGTCGGTCTGCCGATCCAGTCCCTTCAGTTTGGCTTGAAGGCCCGCGAAGAATGCTTCGAGATTGCGAAGGTTCGGTATGTTGCTGGCCTTGCCCGCCTGAAACAGTTTGACCTGGCTGAGAATATCCAGCGGCGTGTTGTTCAATGGCGTGGCGGAAACAAGGATGACCCTCTTGCCCCGGCAGATTTGGGCAAGCATGTCGTAGCTTTGGGTTGTCTCCGTCCGGAACCGATGGGACTCATCAATGAATATGTTGGTATATTTCGAAATGTCGCGTTTCAGGAGGTCGTCCAGCTTGCCGATGGACTCAAAATCCGTCTGCCGGACTTGAAAATCGCTGAAGACATTCGGCCAGGAACCGCGCTTGTCTTTATCGAGCAGATGCGGCGGCGCGATAACGAGGTGCCGACCGTCCAGTTGCTGGGCCAGCAGGGCGGCCATGTAGGTTTTTCCGAGTCCCACGACATCGGAAAGGAATACGCCGCCGTACTCGTCCAGCACCTTGCGCGCATTCAACACCGCCTCTTCCTGATACCTCAGCTTCTTGAAGCCCGCGGGGACATACATGTCCTCAAGTTCTGAAGGGCGGTTCAGTTCGCTTCTGAAGTACTCGTAGAGGAACTTCAGATAAAGCTCGTAGGGCGTGAAGCTGGCGAAGGGGGATTTGTTTTCGACCGTGTCTTCGTATGGCTGCGATACATCTACGGCCGTTGCCCACAGCTCGTTGAACTTGGCGATGGCGAAGTCGTAGTCGGCGCGATTCTTCAACTCGACATTGAACTCAAGATTGTCCTGAAGTCCGGCTTGAGTGAGGTTGCTTGAACCGGTGATGACGCGCCCTTTGTCCCGGTCGCCTTCCGAGAAGGTCATAATGTAGACCTTGGCGTGCAGGTTCGCGCTCGGGTGGGCTTTAATCTCCAGCTTGCCGGACCGAATCCACTCAACGAATTTGTGAACGCCGGTTTCAATCTCAAGGCTGTCAGCCGATTTCTCCAACTCGTTGAGTACGTCCTTGGCGACTTGCTCCTTGGATGTCGCGTGCGACTGAAGATCGAGTTCTCCCTGTTCCTTGGCCCGCTGGAGCAGGTCGCAAGCGGTTCGGTCGGTCTGAAGTCCTATGAGAATCCGAATCTTCTCAACGTTCTCCAGGGACGGGTAAATCCGATAGAAGCCGCTGATGAAGAAGTAACCGACAAGACAGTCGAAGAAGCGCGTGTCTTTGTGGAGCAGCGTGGAAAAACGATCGCGCAGCGACTGGCCCGCCTCGTTCGTAATGAACGTCAGGTCCGACGAAGGCGGCCTCATGTGTGAACCATTTGTCATCCGATTTGCGTCTCCGCTGCTTTGCCTTCTCTCCCCCGCTCGTCCGCCCCGGTTGCTTTGAACTCCCATAGGCGGCCGACCTTGCGGGCAGGAAGCTTCTTCCGCTCGATCCACTTGCAACCCGTGTCCGGGTTCACGCCCGGACGCGCAGCGATTTCTTCAACCGACAGCCACCGCTCGTGTTGCATTGTCATTTCAACTCGTCATTTTGCGCCGGAATCGCCCGGCACATGTCCTGCAAACGCGTGCGACCATAGCAGAGTGTGTCCACACAAGCCAGCGTTCATCTTCGGCGTTCATCTTCGGCGCACCGTGTCGGGACATGCGGAGGAATGTCCTGTTCACTTTATCTATCTAGGCCATCGCGTAGGCCTGCACTTCCTTTTCGAGACGGTCACCCATCCTGTCCCGTTCTTGCTCCAAATCAAAATGTGCCTGCAGGTTCAGCCAGAACTGCGGCGAGATGCCGAAATACTTGCCAAGGCGCAGGGCTGTGTCGGCCGTCACGCGGCGGGCGCCATGCACGATTTCATTGATTCGCCGGGGCGGAACGCTGATATCGCGCGACAGGCGGTACTGGGAAATACCCATGGGAATCAGAAATTCCTCCATGAGAATCTCACCGGGGTGGACGGGGGGCATTTTGGGGGTTCTCATGTCTTCTCTCCTAGTGATAATCAACAATCTCCACATCGTAGGCGTTGCCTTCCAGCCATCGAAAGCAAATACGCCACTGGTCATTGATTCGGATGCTGTGCTGTCCCGCGCGGTTGCCTGCAAGAGCCTCCAGTCGGTTCCCGGGCGGCACCCGCAACGAAATTAAATCTGGCGCAGCATCTATCATCCAAAGCTTCCGCAATGCCGTCCGTTGGATGTCCTGCGGAAGTCTTCGCACGACCTCCCGGCGGAACAACTTTTCGGCCTCCGGACTTTTGAATGATTGAATCACGGCATAAAGATAACGCGTAACGTTAATATCGTCAAGCGTTACTATCCGGCAACGGGGCGCAACGGGGCGCGCGGGAGGCGGATTTTTGCTTTTAGGTGAGGCGGGGCTGGGCGGGAATCATGGTGATGTGTTTCCAGCCGCCGCGACAGAAGCGCCAGCCGAAAATGCCGGCGAGGAGCAGGACAAATACCGTCATGTAGAGCCAGGCGGCGAGAAGGCCGGCTTCCAGCCATAGGATGAGGATGAGTTCGCCGGGCATCCAGATGAGCCATGTGGCGATGGTGGCGGCAATCAGGACGAAGCGGGTGTCGCCCGCGCCTTTGAGTGCGCCGGCCAAAACCAGACTGACGGCATCCAGGAATCCCCAGCCGGCGAGCATCAGCATGAGCCAGCGGCCGGTTTCAATGACGTCTTCGAGGGGCACTTTGTCGGGGCCGTCGCCGGTGAAGAGGGCGAAATAGGCTTCCGGGAACAGGAGGAACGAGAGGGCCATCACGCCCATGTACATCCACGCGATTTTCAGGGCGGAGAGGCCGGCGCGGGTGGCGGTGGCGGTGTCGCCCGCTCCTTTATACTGGCCGACGACAATCGTCGCGGCCGCGCCCATGCCCAGCAGGGGCATGAAGGCGAGATTGTTGATGCTGAAGGCGATATTGCTGGCGGCCATGTCGGCGGGCGCCAGTCGTCCCAGCAGCACCACAAAGAAGGCGAATGCGCCGACATCTTGCAGGGTTTGCAGGGCGGCGGGCACGCCGAAGCGCAGGAGCGGTTTCATCAGCGACCATTCGATGCGCCAATTTTTCAGGGTGCCGAATTCATCGCGGAAGCGGGCGCGGAAGTAATGGAACAGCAGGATGGCCCAAGTCAGCGCGGAAGCGGCCACGGTGGCGATGGCGGCGCCGGCGATTCCCATGGCCGGAAAGCCCCAATGGCCGAAAATCAACGCGTAGTTCAGCACGACGTTGGCCAGGTTGCCAACGATGTTGGCGCGCATGGGCGTGCCGGTGTCGCCGCGGCCGGAGAAGAATCCGGCAAGGGCATTTTGTATGCCCAGCATGCCGCCGCCGAGCATGAGGATGCCCATGTAGGTTTTTTCGGCGGCGAGCACGTCGGCGGGGTGTCCCGCGATGCTGAGAAGCCAGAATCCCAGCGGGATGACGGCGATGCACAGCGGCCAGGTGAGTATTCCCAGCCAGATACCTTGCGCCGTGACGCGGCTGCATTCTTCGCACCGCCCCGCGCCATGATATTGCGCGACGAACGTGCCGGAGAAGCCCGCCAGTCCCTGGAAAAATGAGGTGAGCGTGAAGGACAGCGTCCCCGCAGGCAGGGCGGCTCGCAGCGCAACGGAGCTGTGATGGGCCAGAAAAATGCGGTCCACAAACTGCATCAAGGTGAACGACATCATCGAAATGATGATGGGGGTGGCCACGCGCCAGACTTCGCGGACGCCGCCCGGACGGGGCGGTGTTCGGAGCCAATGGAGGGCGCGGGCGGCCATGCGCGGGGCCTATGGGCCGTCCGGACGGCGTTGGCCGTGGCTGGAGCGGTAACGCAGGATGAGGGGCACGCCGGCGAGGTCAAAGGCGTCGCGCAGGCGCGTGGTCAGATACGCCTGATAGGTGGGGTTGTTCAAGCGCGGTTCATTGACAAACAACGTGATGCGCGGCGGGTTCTGGCCGGTTTGTGTGGCGTAATAAAACTTGAGCTGGCGACGCCCGGAGAACGGCGGCTGCGTCTTTTGGAAGGCGTCGTGCAAGACGCGATTGAGCACGCCGGTGGGGATGACCGTCATCAGGCGGGCGGCCACGGCGTCAATGATTTCAAAACTGCGGCGAATGTGATGCCCGCTGAGCGCGGAGACAAACACAACGGGAATGTCGCTCAAAAAGAACAGTTCCTTGCGCAAGCTGGCTTCGTAATCGGCCTCTTTCACGCCGGTGCCGCGGGCTAGGTCCCACTTGTTAATCAGCAGCACGCAGGCTTTTTGCCGCTCACGCGCCAGGGCGAGAATCTTTTTTTCCTGCTTGCCGGGGCCGGCGGCGGCATCCATGAGAACCACAACGATGTCGGCTTCGGCGATGGTTTGTTCGGCGCGGAAAAAGCTGAATTTTTCGACGGAATCGCGCACGCGGAATTGCTTGCGCATGCCGGCGGTGTCCACGAGCGTGTAGTGGCGCACGGCGCCGTCGGCGGCTTTCAGGGAAAAAGGAACGGAAATACGGTCGCGGGTGGTGCCGGGCACATCGGTGACAATCACCCGGTCACTGCCGGTGAGCCGGTTGATGTAGGAGGACTTGCCAACGTTGGGACGGCCGACTACGGCCACTTTCAAGCGCGGGAGGTCGGTGTCATCCGCCGGCGGCGGCAAATGCGGCAGGACGGCTTCCAGCAGCCCTTCGATGCCGCGATTGTGGATGGCGGCGATGGGCCGCACCGGGTAGCCCAGACGCGCGAAGTCGCCGGTTTTGTCGTCCCAATCGGGCGTATCGGCCTTGTTGGCGGCCACCACAACGGGGCGGCCGGACTTGCGCAAGAGCCGGGCCACTTCCACATCCATGGGCTGGCAGCCGACGGTGATGTCCACCACTTGAATGACCACGGCGGCGTCCGCGATGGCCGCGTGGACCTGTTCCGTGGTGGCCCGGACGATTTCGTCGCTGGATTGGGCGCGGTCCATCAGGGCCAGCCCGCCGGTATCCACCACCTCAAAGCGCTGGCCCAGCCATTCCGCCGACGCCATGAGGCGGTCGCGGGTGACGCCTTCCTCGGAGTGCACGATGGCCAGGCGGCGGCGCACCAGCCGGTTGAACAGCGCGGACTTGCCCACATTGGGGCGGCCCACGATGGCCACGATTCGCTCAGATGGTTGGGCTGACTTCTTCATCATCAAGTTCCGCAAACATAGCACGAATGGTTCGCGCCGTCTGCACAACCCGCCGCCGCGCGCGCGGCGGCGGGGCGCGTTTTCCCTTTTCGCGTCCTCCGGTTTAGTACTGGAAGAAGCTCTGCCCGATGAACTCGCGAATGACGCTGGTGGGCGGCACGCGATCCGCCGGAATCACGTGGAAGTTGGAAATAAACTGCTGGATGCGCACGGCTTCGGCATATTCCGGCATGGACGGCTTGATTTCCGCCAGCAACGGCTCGATATACGGGCGCAGCACGCACAGTTCATAATCCAACGCGGAGTTGAAGGCGACATCGGCTTCCTTCTGGAAGGGGAAAATCCAGGTTTTTTCGCCGCGCCGCACCTTGGGCCACATTTGCAGCGTTTGCAGCGCGCTATGACTGCGGAAGTTGTTGTCGCGCACAATTCGCCGAATCAGGCGGTTGTCCGTCGTGGAGATTCGGTTGTTGCGGTCCAGATTCAACTGCGTCAGCGCGCTGATATAGATTTTGAATTTGTGCTTGGCGGGGATGCTGGCGGTCAGCCGCGGGTTCAAGCCGTGGATGCCTTCCAGCACAATCACGTCATCGGGTCCGATGTGCATGAATTCGCCGCGATATTCCCGCAGGCCGGTGTGGAAGTTGTAATAGGGCAGCTCCACGCGCTGGCCTTCGTCGAGCGCGGTCAACTGCTCGTCAATCAAATCCAGATTGAGCGCTTCGAGGTGTTCATAATCCACCTCGCCGTTTTCATCCAGCGGGGTCAGGCCGCGTTCCACGAAGTAATTATCCAGCGAAATCGGCTTGGCATTCAACCCGCTCGCCTTCAGTTGCAGCGAAAGACGCTTGGAGAACGTGGTCTTGCCGGACGATGACGGCCCGGCGATGAGAATCCATTTCACCTCGCCCTTGCGTTGCGCAATCTGCTCGGCCAGCAGGGCAATCCGCTTTTCCTGATAGGCTTCGTTGACGTCAATGAAATCGTGGATTTTCTTTTTGGCGATTCGCTCGTTCAAGTCACCCACGGTGCGCACGCGCACGATTCGGCCCCAATCCTTGTGGCCCTTGAAGACATCATAGATGTAGTGCGCCGGCTCAAACTTGGGGAAAGTCGAGGGGTCCGCGCGGTCCGGCCCCATCATGATGAAACCTTCCTGATAAGGAATCAACTGGTAGTTTTCCAGCGCGGCGGCATTGTTGGCCAGCGGCTGATGGGCCAAATCCATGTAGTCCCCGCATCGGTACACCGTCACCTTGGAGCTGTTCTTGAAGCGCAACAGGTTCAGCTTGTCCTTGGCCCCGGCCTTTTCAAAATGCGCGATGGCCTCGTCATAGGTGACCTTGATGCGGTCAATGGGCGCCTTTTCGTCCAACAGCTTGCGCAACTCGCGGTCCAGTTTGGCCAACTGCTCCGGCGTGATGCCCTGCGCGTCGCCGACGCGGAAGCTGCAATAGAGGCCCTTGGACAGCGAGTGCTCCACGGCGAAATCACTGCCGGGATACTGCTCGTGCGCCACCTTCGCCAGCAAAAAGGCGATGGTATGGCGATAAATGCGCTGGCCGTAGGAATCCCGGTAGCCCAGCACCCGCACCTTGCTGTCCGTTTCGATGCGGTATTCCACCGAAACAAACTCGTTGTTCACCAGCGCCCCCAGCACCGGAAACTCAATCCCCTCCAATGTGGCCGGATACTGCGCCATAATCTGGCTCAACGAAATCCCGGCTTGCACGTCCTGTTCGGGCCCGTGCTCGAACTTTACCTTAACCATCCGATGGGTCATGCTTTTCTCCTTACTTCTACAATTTCGGTATTTTATCCGTGCGATTGCGCCAAAGGCAAGTTATATTGCCCCGCTCATGATGGCCCCCCTCCAACCGGAACAAATGGATTATCTGCGCGACGAATCCCGGCACACCGGCCGCGCCGCGCAAATCGCCTTTCCCCGCACGGAAGCCGACGTGAGCGCCATTCTCGCCGAAGCGCGCCGCGCCCGCCTGCCCGTCACCCTTCAAGGCGCGCGCACCGGCGTGACAGGCGGCGCGGTCCCCGACGGCGGCCTCATTCTCAACCTCAGCCAGATGAATCAGATACTGGACGCCGGCGAAACGCTCCGCGTCCAACCCGGCGTGACCCTGCAAACCATCCGCCAGGCGCTGCCGTCAGGCCGCGCCTTCACGCCCGACCCCACGGAAACAACCGCCTCCATCGGCGGCATGGTCGCCTGCAACGCATCCGGCGCGAATTCCTTCCTCTACGGCCCCACCCGCAACCACGTCGCCGCCCTCCGCGTAATGCTCGCCAACGGCGAATGTCTGGAGCTGCGCCGCGAGCGCGACCAAGCCTGCGGCACAAATTTCACGCTCGGCTCCGTCGCCGGAACCCTGCCCTCCCTCCCCCGCCCCGCCGTCAAAAACGCCGCCGGTTACTTCGTCGAGCCCGACATGGATTTGCTGGACCTCTTCATCGGCGCGGAAGGCACCCTCGGAATCATCACCGAAGTCACGCTGCGCCTGCTCCCCGCGCCCGCCGCCATTTGGGGGCTGATGGCCTTCCTGCCCGGCACCGCCGCAGCCGTGCAATACGTCAACACCCTCCGCGACGAAGCTCGCGCCGCCGCCGCCACCTCTGCAGCCGCCCCCCCCGCGCAACTCGCCGCGCTGGAATACTTCGACGCCAACTGCCTCGCCTTTTTGCACCAGCACCGCGACGCCCTTGCCACGCGCGGCATTCCCGTCCCCGNNCCTGCATCTACGCCGAATGGCACGGCCCCTCCGCCGCCGCCAACGAAGCCGCCGCCCTCGCCGCCGCCGAACACCTCCCCGCCCTCAACGCCGACCCCGACGCCTGCATCCTCGCCGACAATCCCCACGACATGGAAAAGCTCAAAACCTTCCGCCATGCCGTCCCCGAACTCGTCAACGCCACCATAGACGAGCGCCGCCGCCGGCACCCCGGCCTCGCCAAACTCGGCACCGACATGTCCGTCCCCGACGCCCGCCTCGGCCACATTCTCGCCCGCTACGAAAACGACCTCGCCGCCGCCGGCCTCGAAAACCTGATATTCGGCCACATCGGCGCGAACCACCTGCACGTCAACATCCTGCCGCGCACCCCCGCCGACTACGCCGCCGGCCGCGACCTCTACACCCGCTGGGCCGCGCAAGTCATCGCCTGGGGCGGCAGCATTTCCGCCGAACACGGCATCGGCAAAATCAAGCGCGACCTCTTCCGGCAAATGGCCGGCGACGCCGCCCTCGCCCGCATGCGCGCGCTGAAAAAAATCCTCGACCCCGACACCCTCCTCAACCCCGGCAACATCCTTGAACCATCGGAGACCCCCGCCCCGCCATGACCACCAACCAATCCAGACTCGAACGCTGGGAAGCCCGCCTGAAAAAAGTATTCGATGAAATTGACGTCGAACTCGAAGACCTCTACGGCCACCGCGCCCGCCGCCACCCCAACCGTCCCGCCCACGGCCACACCTCCAACCGCGAAGACGACGGCCTCTTCGACATTGGCGCCGCCTTCACCGTCGGCATCGGCTCGCAATACGGCCCCGGCTACGTCGTCCAGGCCCGCATCGCCACCCTCGACCCCGTCCCCCCCCGCATCCGCGAAAAATTCGAAGCCGAAGTCATCCGCCGCCTGCGCGAAAAACTCCCCGCCGCCTTCCCCGACACCATCCTGCACGTAGACCGCGACGGCCCCGTCTATAAAATCCACGGCGACCTCTCCCTCGGCCAGCTCTAACCCCGCTTTTCCACGCCATGGAAAAAAGTTTTCCACACCGTGGAAAAATTCAACCCGCCGCCCCCCTTTTCGCCAAAAGTTTTCCACACCATGGAAAAGTTTTTTCCACACCGTGGAAAACCCGCCACGGAAACTTTAGATTTCCGGAAACCCAATCCCCTTCAGATACTCATAAGTCGGATTGTAGATTTCAAGCAAACGAGTCGGGTCTTCCGTATCTCCCGGCGGCACGACAATCACCATCCCCTGCCGGGCCCGTGTCAACAGCACCCGATATGCGTTTTTGAGATACTTCTGCCGCTCCGGCTTCCTAACTTGTTCCCATTTCTGCCCGACAAACGAATGATGACTCCACCCGTCCGGCTTATACCGAAAATCCCCATCCCACGTCACACAGGCCCAATCTAATTCCAATCCTTGAATGGAAAACTCCGTCGCCACATCTTCGAGGTAGTAGGACGACCGAACATCCTCCTTGCCATTCAAAAACCAATGAACAGGATCCATCGGCGCCTTCACGTGTATGGCATGCGGCCGCAACCGCTCCGCGCTGGAGGAAACGACGATGCCATATCTTTCCGTTCCGCGCGCCTGCTGCTTAAGCCACTTCTTGGCCGCCATCAAGTCTCGCGTAATAACAATAGGATACTTCCCGCCCAATTGCCTGAATGTCTCGCGCGCCCCCGCCGAATCCATATCCAGAATTTGCTTCACAAGTTGCGAAACATGTTCCGCTCGAAAAGACCGCATAGACACGGAGAGGTGTAAATCCTCGTGATAATACACATGTTCACGACCCTGAATCTTATCCAGAAACACACCGGCCCCATATTCGCTATCTGTTAGTCGCTCCGATATGTGAATGTGCCATTCGGGAAAACTGCGATTCAACGCCTCTATCCATTCGCCGATTCCCGCTTCCCCTGTATTGATTTCCTGCCCTCCGCCAACCAAGCAAACGATTACCCCCCAATCGGGATGACGGTCAATGCACGAAATCAGGAACTCCGGCTCGGACTGGTCGAAATCAGGCCGATTCCTCTTCCTGCGCATGAAGTTCGCCGTTTGTTCCAAATTCCATGCCCGCTGGGCTTCATCGAAAAGAGCCACATGATCCACCGGCGCGGTCGGGTCCCTGAGATATTCGTCTCGATAATGGTGAACATTTTGGACAAAGGCTTTGACATCACTCAGCGCAACCTTCTTGGTGATTCGCCGGTTTGCCGCCCTCTCTCGTTTCACCTTATCCCGAGCCAACGCCTCTTGGAGAACCTTAACAAGCGGGCCGTTCCCCGACAAAAACACGCTGTATAAATCGCTTTCTGCATCCAAATGTTTCGTCGCGATATTCAGACCAATCAACGTTTTCCCAGCCCCCGGCACCCCCGTCACAAAGCAAATGGCCTTGTTCCCATGCTCCTTGGCGGAGCCAATGATTTCTGAAATAGCCTGCGTGGTCCGATGTAGATTCTTCGCTCCGGCATCATTGCGCACAATGTCCGTCACATCATGCGTGCGATACAAAGCCAGCGCCGCCTCGATAATCGTAGGCGTCGGGTGGTAACGGCCCGCTTCCCAAGTCTCGGCCACAATATCCTCCCCCTCGGCAAACTTCAGGACGGCATCAATAGCTGAATTCAACGTCGCCGGAGTACACTTCATCGGAAACAGCAACTTGTCATTTTGCGGAGTTGCCACCACATCCAACGTATCACAAGGCGTTGCCCTTGTTGCCACAAGAATGGGCGCAACATATCGGTCGCGACTGGTCTCGTGAAAGTTTTTCAGGTCCAGCGCATAGTCACAGACCTGATCCAAGCCATAGGACGTAAACTCGGTCCCACCCACCTTAAATTCTAGAACAAAAATAGCCGAACCAATCAGCAAAACCACATCAATGCGCTCACCCATGCGAGGAATCGAATACTCAAAATAGATGGCCCCTTCATATTTTTCGACCACAGGTCGGAGAACCTCAATCTGCCTCTCCCATGCAAGCCGTTGACTTTGCTCGACAGGAAACTCGCTCGCCCGTGCCAACCGACCAATCATGGTGTCCGTTGTCGCCGCCAAAAAACCGGCAATGGAATCCGAGTAATAGGCTCTTCTCATGGAGGGCAGATTACCAGGGCACTCCATCCCCTACCAGGCCCATTTTGCCCCACCCATGTCCTTCTCCCCCGTTTGCCACAAAGTGCCCCATCCGGCCGCCCGGCTGTTCTGTAGCTGCGCTCGCCGAGCGCAGAGGCTGTTCGGCTGTTCGGTTTTCCTGACCTCTGCTCTCTGCTCTCTGACCTCTTTTCCCGCCCCCATTTTTCCACACCGTGGAAAAATGGGGCGGAAAAATGGGGCGGAGGCGGGACTGGTCAAGCGGAGGCGAAGTGATATAATGCCCGTTATTTCAGACATCATGATTGCTCCTCATACACAAAGCGGCGCGGCCATTCTCCGTGAACTGGGCGTGGATTCGGAACAGGGTTTGTCGGCGGCGGAGGTGGCGGCGCGTCAGCGGCAGTATGGCTTGAATGAGGTGCAGGAGGGGATTTCCCGCCCGGCGTGGAAAATGCTGCTGGGGCAGTTTATTGAGCCGATGATTCTGATTCTGTGCGCGGCGGCGGGGCTCGCGCTTTGGCTGGGCGACCTGACGGAGGCGCTGGCGATTCTGGTCGTCGTTTTTATGTTCGGCGTGCTGGGCTTCATTCAGGAGTATCGCGCAGAAAAAGCGATGGCGGCGCTGAAGCAGTTGGCCAGCCCTGTGGTGCGTGTGCGGCGCGAGGGCGGTGTGCGGGAAATTCCCGCGCGTGAGCTGGTGCCGGGCGATATTGTTCTGCTGACTGAGGGGAATCTGGCGCCGGCGGATGTGCGGCTGATTCAGTGCGTGAATTGCGGAATGTCGGAAGCGGCGCTGACGGGTGAATCGGAGCATGTGCTGAAGTCGCCGGAGGCGCTGGCGGACCCGGAGATTCCGCTAGGCGACCGGGTGAACATGGGATTCATGGGCACCAGCGTGGCGCACGGGCGCGCCGAGGGCGTGGTGGTGGCGACGGGCATGCGGACGGAGCTGGGCAAAATCGCGGCGATGCTGCGCGATATTGAGCCGGGGCGGACGCCGTTGCAGCGCAAGCTGGCGCAGGTGGGCAAGCATATTTCGCTGGCGGGGGGCGGCGCGGCGGTGGCGCTTGTCGCAATGGGGCTGCTGATGGGCGAGCGGCTGGGCAATTTGCTCCTGACGGCGGTGAGCCTGCTCGTGGCGGTTGTGCCGGAGGGGCTGCCGGCAATTGTCACCGTGACGCTGGCGCTGGGGGCGCGGCGGATGCTGCGGCGCAACGCGCTGATTCGCCGCTTGCCGGCGGTGGAAACGCTGGGGGCGGTGACCATTATTTGCAGTGATAAAACCGGCACGCTGACCGAAAACAAAATGACGGTGGTGCGGCTGCGGTCGCGGCATCACGAATTGACGCTGGAGACAAATCGCCCGCCCGTTCTCCCGCCGGAGGCGGCCAACGAAATCATCCCGCTGCTGCTGACCGCGACCCTTTGCAACGATGGCACCTTGGTGATGGATGACGCCGGCAAGCCCGCGCAACGAATCGGCGACCCGACGGAAACCGCCCTGCTGGTCGCGGCGGAACGGCTGGGCATGGCGACGGAAACCGCAACGGCCCAATGGCCCCGCCTGATGGAATACGCGTTTGATTCGGACCGGCGGTGCATGACCACCCTGCATCGGCATGTTGCCGAGGCCGGCGCGCCGCCGCCCGCGCTGGCGTCATCGTTTCTAGCCGCAGTCAAAGGCGCGCCGGATACACTGCTGGCGCAGGCCACAATGGTTCTCGACAACGGCGAAGTCGTGCCGCTGACGGACGACATCCGCCAACGCTTCGGCGAAGAAAACGAGCGGATGGCGGCGGCGGGGCAGCGGGTGATGGGGATGGCTTTCCGCAAGCTGAACGCCCTGCCCGATGCCAGCGTGCAGCCGGAAGAAATTGAAACGGAGCTGGTCTTTTGCGGGCTGGCCGGACTGATAGACCCGCCGCGCGAATCGGTGCGCGAGGCGGTGGAGCGAAGCCACTCCGCGGGCATTCGCACCATGATGATTACCGGCGACCACCCGCTGACGGCGGCGGCTATCGCGCGCAGCTTGCGCATTCTGCCGGAAGGCGAAGAGGCGCGTATTCTGACCGGCGTTGAGCTGGAGCGAATGAGCGACGACGAATTGACGGCGCAGGTGGAGCACATCCGCGTGGTGGCGCGGGTGACCTCGGCAGATAAATTGCGGATTGTGGAAGCCCTGCAGCGGCGGGGACACATCGCGGCGATGACCGGCGACGGGGTGAACGATTCACCGGCGCTGCGGCGCGCGGATATCGGCGTGGCGATGGGCGTCATGGGCATGGATGTCGCCAAAGAAGCCGCCGCAATGGTGCTGCTGGATGACAACTTTGCGACGATTGTCGCGGCGGTCGAAGAGGGCCGCACCATTTTCGACAATCTGCTGCGCTACATTAAATTTTCGTTTGGCGGCAACATCGGCAAGGTGCTGGTGATGTTCCTCGCGCCGCTGTTCGGGCTGGGGCCGATTGCGCTGCTGCCGTTGCAACTGCTTTGGCTGAACTTGATGACCGACGGACTGCTGGGACTGGCTCTGGGGCTGGAACCGGCGGAGCGCGATGTGATGAGCCGCCCGCCGCGCAAACCGGATGCGCCGATTTTGGACCTCGCCGCTATTATACATATGATGTGGGTGGGCGTGCTGATTGGCGGCCTCGCGCTGTTGCTGGGCGCGTGGCAACCGGCGGCGTTTTTTGCCACGACGGGCGGGCAGGAATGGCGGGCGATTCTCTTTGCGGTGATTGGTTTCGCGCAGGTGGGTCAGGCGTGGGGGCTGCGCGCCGTCACCCGCGAGGCGTTGCGATTGCGCCGGGAACTGCCCATGATTGTGTTGACGGCAATCACGCTGCTGTTACACATCGGCGTCTTGATGAATGCCCGCTTGCGGGTCATTTTTGGCTTGGGCGAATTAACGAGTTTGGGACTTGCCGTTTCGGCTCTCGCGGGGCTGTTGGTGTTTGCCGTTGTGCGCCTGGAGCATCGGCTGCGCCATCGGGAGCATGGCGCGCGCGGGGCGGATAAAGTAAAGTAGTTAAATAAAGCAACGAAGTTCCGTCAACCGCGCACTTTAAAGCGCGCGCGCAAAATCACCGCGCAACCAAGCACCAGAAACAGCCCGGCCACCCACTGCCCGCCGGTCATGCGCTCGCCCAACAGCAAGGCCGCGAACACGGCCGTCTGGAAGGGAATCAGCAGCATGCCGCTTTCCGCCGCAATCGGCCCCATGATGCGAATGGCGCGATAGTAAAACACGTGGCCCAGCGTGAGGCCCAGCAGAGCGGACAATATCAGCCACAGCCATTGCGTCAGATTCAGCGCCGCCAGCGCGCGCCACTCGCCCACGGCAAACATCAGCACGAACAACGCGCCGCCGGTCAGGAGGCTGACAAGCCCATAGGCCAGATGCGCCGGATAGGCGGACAAATTGCGCCGCACGAACACCACGTAAAGCCCCCACGAAATCGCAAAGCCCAGCAAAACCAGCAACCCGCGCAGAGATGCGCCGGCCACTTCCTGGCCGTCGGCAAACATCAGGAAAAAACTGCCCAGCGCGATGAGCAAACCGAACCAGAACAAGGGTACTCTGGCCAGCGGGCGCTCGCCGCGCAACATCCAAAAGCCAAACAACGTTGCAAAAGGAATCGAGAGGCGGCAGCCGAAGTTCATCACCGTGGCGGAGTTGTAATAGGGCGCTATGCCGAAAAATATCTGGCTGAGGATATGCGCGACAGCCGGCGCCAGCGCCGCGCCCCACGCGGCGCGCCGCGCGGCGGGCGTCTTCTGCCGCATCGAGCGCAGCACAAACGGCACCCAGAAGGCCGCCGCGAAAAAATAGCGCGAGCCATTCGCCGTCCACGGGTCTATCAAATGCGTGAAATAAATCAGAATCAGCGGAATGACCGACCAGAAAAAAAGCGCGGTCAGCATGGCGGCAATGCCAATCAGCCAGCTTCGAGATGGAATCGTCGGAGTCATGAATGCGCGCAGTGTACTATCTCCCGCGCTTCTGCAAAGCGAAAACTGGACGCGGCGGTTTTAGGCCCAGTAATTGCGGTCGAGCGAGCGGTATTGGATGGCCTCGGCCACGTGGTCGGCGCTGATTTTCTCGGCATGCGCCAGGTCAGCGATGGTGCGCGAGACCTTGAGAATGCGGTCGTAGGCGCGCGCACTCCAGCGCAAATCCGTCATGGCGGCCTTGAGCAGGCCCTGCGCGGCGTCATCCAGCACGCAATAGCGGTGAACATCCCGCGCGCGCATGCCGGCGTTGTTGTGCACGGGCCGCGCGCCGCGATGCTTCGCAAAACGCTCGCGCTGAACCTCCCGCGACGCCATCACTCGCGCGCGGATGTCGGCGGAGCTTTCGCCCTTTTCCAGACCGGCCAACTGCTGGTATTCCATCGCCGGCACCTCGACGTGGATGTCAATTCTATCCAACAGCGGCCCGGAAATGCGATTGCGATAGCGCTGCATTTGGGTCGGCGTGCAGCGGCAGCGGCGCTTCTCATCGCCAAAATGCCCGCAGGGACACGGATTCATGGCGGCCACGAGCATGAACCGGCACGGGAACGTGACGGATGCCACCGCGCGGGAAATCGTCACGGAGCCATCCTCCAGCGGCTGGCGCATCACTTCCAGCACGTTGCGGTGGAACTCGGGCAATTCGTCGAGAAACAGAACGCCGTTGTGCGCCAGACTGACTTCGCCCGGCATCGGATGGGTGCCCCCGCCCAACAGCCCGGCATCGGAAATGGTGTGATGCGGCGCACGGAACGGACGCCCGCTGACGACCGCCTGATGCGCGGGCAGCACGCCGGCAATGCTATGGATTTTAGTGGTTTCCAGCGCCTCTTCCAGCGTCAAGGGCGGGAGAATCGTCGGCACCCGTTTCGCCAGCATGGATTTGCCGGTGCCCGGCGGCCCCACCAGCAAAATGTTGTGTCCCCCGGCCACGGCCACTTCAATCGCACGCCGGGCAAATTCCTGACCTTTGACGTCGGCGTAGTCGTCGTCATAGACCGCGCCGCCGGCGAAGGCCGTTGTCAAATCCACCCCAAACGGCGGGATGGTTTTCTTGCCATCCAGAAATTCGGCGGCCTCTCGCAAATTGGCCACGGGATAAACGGCCAGCCCCTTGACCACGGCGGCTTCCTCCGCATTTTCCACGGGTACAAGAATACCCTTGCGCCCCTCCGCGCGCGCCCGAAGGGCGATAGGCAACACACCGCGCACGCGGCGGACTTCGCCGCTCAGGGCCAGCTCGCCCGTCACGCAGTAATCGCCAAATGGGGAGCCATCCATCTGGTCTCCAGCCGCCAGCATCCCCAACGCGATTGGCAAATCAAAGCTGGGCCCCTCCTTCTTGATGTCCGCAGGCGCCAGATTCACGGTGGTACGCACCAGCGGAGGGTCAAATCCGGAATTGGTCAAGGCTGTCCAGACCCGCTCGGAACTTTCCTTAACGGCGGCATCCGGCAGCCCGACAATGATGACTTTCGGGTCGCCGTAGCCCGCATGAACCTCGATTTCGACCTCGTAGGCATCCACCCCATACACTGCGCCTGAAAAAACTTTTGCCAGCATCAGGAATCCGTCCTATCCCTCAACGTTGCTTCCGCCATGTTGCACCTAACCGTTTTTCAGGATGAATAAAGCTCCCCGCATTGTCCAGATAAAACGGAATAGCCCGCTTGTTTGCCCGACCCAAGTGTGATGATGACGGCCAGAGCCAGCAACGCCGGCGCCGCGTTTTGAAGCGGCGCGGGCTTAATGGTCGCGGAAAATAGCGTCCAGGCTTCGAGAAAACACACCAGCCCCAGCAGAAGCGCCGAACGCGCCCGCAGGGGCGGTTGCGCCGCGATATAAAACGCAAAGGCCATGGGCAGCGTCGCGAGTTTATAGTCATGGCTCACGCCGGGGGCGAGCATGGTCGCCAACGCGCAGAGCAACGCCACCCGCGCCCACGGCAACGCCTCCCTCGGCCGCCGCCACAACTGCCCCGCGCCGACCAGCAAACAAACGGCCAGCAGTCCTCCGCCCGCCGCCGCCAGCCAAGGATGGCCCGCCCACGCCGCCCAGCTTTGCAGCGAATGATTGCCCGCCCACACATACGGCGCGGCGGCCTGCGCGTGCAACGCCTGCAGAAAGTCCATAAATACGCGCGGCCCCAATGCAAACAGCAACAGAAGATTTGCCGCGCCCAACCCGCACCAGCGAAACAGGTTCTGACGCCAGGCGCGCGGATGTCTCGTCATCAGCAGGACAAAAATCGCGGGATACACCTTTAGCTGGATGGCCACGCATAAGAGCACATAAGCCGCCCAGCGTCCGCGCCATCCCCGCGCCCGGTGAAAGGCGTACAAGCCCCACGCCGCGCAAGCCATCGCCAACACGTTGAACTGGCCCCAGCTCAACTCAAAACACAGCCCGTAGGAAAACAGGCCGCTCACCGCCACCCATGCAATCGCCCATCTGTCCGCGCGCGGGAAAATCCGCAAAGGAAGCCACAGCGTCACGGACAAAAAAGCCGCCAGCGTCAAGGCGGTGAAAGCGACATAAGCCCAGATAAATGGCAGCGCCGTCAGCGGCGCAAAAAGCACCGCCGCCAAAGGCGGATACGGATTCAGCCCCACAAAAGGATTCCCCGTTTGCAGCCAGTCGCGCGAATAGCCGAGCATCAGGCGCAAATCCACGCCCACAGGCATGTCCGGCAGCACCGGCGGCCACCAGCGCCCATTGCCCCACAGCCACAGCGGCAGCCACGCCGCCAGCCACCCGGCCACGACCACCGGCCAAATCGGAACTATGCGTGTCAGCTTCATGAACTGCACCCCATCGTGCCAAACCTCACGCCCGGAATCCAGCCGCCAAATGCCCCGCCAAATGTCCTCGCGCCACCGGAAATATCCCTTGCATCTGCAAGGCGACCCGCTATGCTGACCGGCTGGAAACTGGTTCTACCCCCGCCCAAAGGAAGCCATGAGCGACGACGCCGTATTCTTGTTCATCATCGTCATTCTTTTTGCCATTCTGTCCGTTCCGATTTGGACGCTGCTTTTGCTCTACTCGCTCCGGAGCCGCCAGCAACAGCAGGAAAAGCTCCTCAACAGCGTGCTGTATCGCTTGGATCGCATGGCATCGGCGGCAGACAAGCCCCCGGCGTCCCCCGCGCCGACCGCTCCAATCCCAGCCCCGGCAGTTGCCCCACCGCCGCCGCCCAAACCCGTCCCCGCTCCACCCCCCGCCCCCCGCCCGGCGGAAGCCATCCCCCCGCCGC
>DBPO01000098.1 GCA_002304915.1 Verrucomicrobia bacterium UBA1418 | reverse complement strand
AGCCGCGCCCATGTTGGGCGCGCTTGCAAGTTTCGTTTCCGTACTAAGCAATCTGGCGGATTCCTGTTGAAACGATTCCCCGCACACGCGAGGAAAGCTCTTTTAAAGCGCAAAAAAAGAACAATGTCCGAATAACATCGGAACTGCCGAACTTATCGCAGAAACCTACCCGGCTGGCTAGAAAAAATATCGCGGCGGTGCATGGGGTGAGTAAAAGGAGCTAGTTTTATATGCGCGGGGATGCGAGAATGCCGGTTGTGATGAGTAGGCATGGTAGCCAAGGAGTGGGTTATGAATGAGTCTGAATTGAGTTCAATGTCATTGCCGCCGCCGAGGGGCAAGTCGCCGCGAAACGTACACACGCCCAACGATTCGAGTTTGCGGTGGCTGAGCTTGCCGATGCTGGGGGTGCTCGTGTTGATTATTCTGCCGCTGTGGTTTTGGTTCTTTTGCCGAATCGAGCCGGGGGCGGATGAAATCGCTGTTTTGATTCATAAAACGGGCAAGGATTTGCCGTCGGGTCAAATTCTGGCGCTGGAGAAAAATCAGAAGGGCATTCAATTGGAAGTGCTGCCGGAAGGGCGCTATTTTAAGAATCCCTATCATTGGGATTGGCGAATTAAGAAGATTACGGATATTCCGCCCGGGCGTCTGGGGGTGCTGACCCGGCTGTATGGCAAGGAGTTGGAGGGCGGACAGATTCTTGCGCCGGAGGGTTACAAAGGGATTGTGCCGGATGTGCTCGGGCCGGGGAAGTATCGCATTAACCCTTATGCGTATTCGGTTCAATTTTTTGACGCCATCACCATTCGTCCGGGTTTTGGCGGCGTGAAGACCGCGCTGACGGGCGCGGATGTTCTGGAGGGGAGCGTTCCTGAGAAAGACCGCAATACCTTTTTGGTGAAGCCCGGCATGAAGGGCGTGCAGGCGGACATTCTCGACGCGGGGACCTATTATCTGAATCCTTACACCGTTGTGGTGACGGAGGTGAATCTGCAAAGCCAGCGGTTTGAAATGAGCGGCGAGGATGCGATTAGCTTTTTGACGGTGGATGGTTTCACGGTGAACGTGGAGGGCACGATTGAATATGCGTTGAGCCGCGATCAGGCCGCGCGCTTGACGCATCAGGTGGGCGACATGGAGGACATTCTCAAGAAACTTGTGCTGCCCAAGGCGCGCGGGTTCAGCCGCATTGAGGGCAGCAAGAATCCCGCCAAGAATTATATCGCCGGCGCCACGCGGCAAAAGTTTCAGGACAGTCTGGAGGAACACTTGAAGGCGCATTGCCGGCCTTGGGGCGTGGATATCAAGTCGGTGCTGATTCGCAATATTACGCCGCCGGACGCGATTGCGAGCATCATCCGCGAGCGCGAGGTGGCGGTGCAGGATGCCAACAAGTACGGCATGCAAATTGAGCAGGCGAAGTCGGAAGCGGAATTGGTGAAGCAGGAAATGCTCGCGGTGCAGAATCAGGAGAAAGTGGCGGCGGAGACGTCGCGCATTCGCGCGGTTATCGCGGCGGAGCAGGAGCGCGAGGTTCGCCTGACCCGCGCCCATCGGGATTTGGAAGTGGCTAAACTCGAAAACGCGGCGGCGCAGGCGCAGGCTGAGGCCAAGCTGGTGCGGGCGCGCGCGGAAGGCGGCGTGATTCGCATGAGGAACGAAGCGGAGGCGAGTGTTATCGCCAACGAGGTGCAGGCGTTTGGCACGGGGATGAATCTGGCGCGCTATGTCTTCTATGGGAAAGTGGGGCCGAAAATCCGCTCCATCCTGAGCGGCGAGCAAGCCGGCGGTTTGGGCAAACTATTGAATGCGTATGCGCCGGCGACGGCGAAAGGGGGTGCTCAATGAAAACCGCTTTTCAAATGCTGGTGACGTTGGCGCTGGTGGTTGCGTGTGTCTGGCTGGTCTGGGAATGGGGCTTTTGCCGCTTTTATGTCAGGCCCGATGAAATGGCGGTGTTGACGGCTAAAACCGGCTCGAAGCTGCCGGTGGGTCAGATTCTGGCCAAGCCGGGACAACGGGGTGTTCAAGAGGACGTGTTGGGCGAGGGGCGGCATTTCCGCAATCCCTGGCTGTTTGAGCGGCAGATTTTGCCGGTGACGTGGGTTCCGCCGGGGAAGGTGGCCGTGGTGACCTCCAAGGTGGGCGAGCCGTTGCCGCCGGGTGAGTTTTTGGCGGAGCGCGGACAAAAAGGCATTTGGCGCAATGTGCTGGGGCCGGGCAAATACCGGATTAACCCGGTCGGCTATCAAATTGATATTGTGGATGCCATCAGCATTCCCATTGGCTATGACGGGGTGGTGACCTCGTTGTCGGGCACGCAGGCCCCGCCGCAGGCTTTTGCGAAGGCGGGCGAAAAGGGAGTGCGGCAGGACATGCTGCAGCCGGGGCTGTATTTTGTGAATCCACGCGAATACAAGGTGGATGTGCTGGAGATTGGCGTGAATCAGGTGTCGCTGATGGGCAAGGATGGCGGCGCGGTGATTACGAAGTCGCTGTTGACGTCCCAGAACGAAGCGATGGGCCGTCTGCAACAAAATGTTTTGCAGGAGCAGCAGGTCAAGCGCGCGAATTACATGAGGTCGGAGGCCAGTTCCGGCATGCGGTTGGGGCGCTTGGAATCGGCGCCCGCGACAAAGGCCGTTGAGACGCTTATGGGGGGGAGAAGAGGACGTCAGACGGTCATGGAAGACATGGCTCCAGCGGATTGGCGCGAGCAGGAAATGCCGGAGTTTTCGTTTGTGCTCAACCAGTTTGTTGAGTTTCCGTCGCGCGACGGTTTTGAAATCAGCCTGGACATGACGGTGGAGTTTGAGCTGCTGCCAAAAGATGTCGCGTGGCTTTTCCGCACCTATGGCGATTTGCCGGCGACGGTGGACAAGGTCATCATGCCGCAGATTCTATCCGTGTCGCGCCTGAAAGGTTCGGCTTACGGCGCGAAGGATTTTATTGTGGGCGAAGGCCGCGAGAAGTTTCAGAATGAATTGACCGACTCGCTGGCGAAAACGCTTCAGGAAAAACGCATTCTGATTCATAACGCGCTGATTCGGCATGTGAATGTGCCGGACCAAATCCTGAATCCGATTCAGCAGGCCAGTCTGGCCCAGGAACAGGACTTGACGAATCAAGAGAAGCAGAACACCGCGCGCAAGCTGGCCGAGTTGAATACGGAATTGAGTCTCATCACTCAGCGGCGGGAACAGGTCGCGCAGGAAACGGAGAAAATCAAGGCTGTGATTCAGGCGGACCAAGAAAAGCAGGTCGCGGAAATCTACGGCGACACGGTTCGGCAGACGGCGGAGATTGAGAAGCAAACCGCCGGGGTGCGCGCCGAGCGAATCACCACGCTGGGGCAGGCCGACGCCGAAGTGGTGCGGCTGATTGAGGGTGAGCGGGCCAAGGGGCAGCAGCTCAAGGTGAAGGCGTTTGGGGATCCGGAAGCCTATAACCTGTGGACGCTGGCGGCGGCGCTGGATGATGATTTGGTCATCAACATCCTGCATGCCGGCCCCGGCACGTTGTGGACGGATTTGGAAAAGGCGGGGCTGGCGGAAATCGGCGCGGGGCAGGCCCTCACGCCGAAGAAGAAATAGCGGCGCGCCCGAACCCGGGCTTCATGGCAGGACAACGACTGGCAGACCGTTGCGAACGGCATGGACGAGCTTGCGCGCGTCCCAGTTTGTCAGGCGGAAGCAGCCGTGGGATTCCGTGTTGCTGATGTCCTCTGGCGCGGGTGAGCCGTGGATGCCGTAGCCGGGGCGGTCGAGGCCAATCCAGGCCACGCCCACCGGATTGTTCGGGCCGGGGGGAATACGCAGGCGCTTGCCGATGGCCGCGGCTTCCGGGTCTTCGGAAAATAGCTCTGGATCGAACGTATATTCCGGGTTTTCGGCCCACACGGTCACACGCAGGGTTTCGTGAACGGGGCGCTTGGCTTTGTCGGCGGCAATGGAGCAGGGGAAATGAGCGACCAGTTGACCTTGTTTGTCGTAGGCCCGCAGCGAGCGTTGTTCGAGACGGATTTCAATGCGTGAAAGCTCCGGCAAAGGGCGGCTAGTGATGGATGGCACGGTCAGGATGACGCCCGCGGGCGGATTCGGCCAAGGCGCCGCTGGATTCAACTGGCGCAGGGTGGCCCGATACAAGTGGAACTTTTCGGCGAGCATTTCTTCGATGCTGGCAAAGCCCATTCGCTCCTGTTGCGAGCGTGCGAGCCATGAAGAGGGGTAGGGGGTGAGAGCCGCGTGGTCGGCCGCGGTGATGGTATAGGAGGTCAGAATGCCGTTGGTGTTGCCGAGAGCGGCGCGGGTGGCGTCGTCCAGCGTGCCGGTTATCGGCAGACGGTGTTTCTTTTGCCAGGCGGCGAGCGCATTTTCACTTTTGCGTCCCCAGCGGCCATCTATTCCGCCGGGGGAGAAATGTTCCCGGTCCAAGAGGACTTGCGCAAAGAAATTTGCATTCGGCAGCACGTGTGTGGCTGGGGGTGGGGGCGGCGGCTTTGGGATGGGTGCGGGCGCGGGTTTGGTCGGCGGAGGGACAGGGCGTGGTGGCGACGGGGGGATGGGGCGAGGCGTGGGCGCCGGGGCGGGCGGAGACGGACGGGGAGCGGGCGGTTGCATGCGAACGCAACCGGCCGATACTAACAAGCCGCTCAAAATGACTGCAATAATCAGCCAGCGATTTTTCACAGGCGCACTATAGCCACTTTGGCGTGAACAGCGCAAGGGGCAGGAAACCCTCAAATATTCATGCAGTTGTTATTCTTCCGGCGCGGGCCAGAGGAAGTGTCCGTGAGTTCGGAAGTGGCAGAGCGCTTGGATGGATTGCTCGGCTTTGCGCTGGACGGCTTCGGTGGTGTTGAACGCGTTGTGGGGCGTCAGGAGGACATCGGGGCGTTTGCTCAAGCGCAGGAGGGCGTGGTTATCGGCGGTTAAGGGGGCGAGTTGGGCGGAGCGCAACGCGGGGGCGAGGATGGCTTCTTCGTGGAAAACGTCCAGTGCGACTCCTGAGAGAGCGCCGGCCGTCAGGGCTTCTTCCAGCACAGCGGCGGGGGTGAACTCGCCGCGGGCGATATTCACGAGAAGGGGGCGGCGTGTGGTTTGGGCCAGAACCTCGCGCGTGAAGTAGCCGTGATTGCGGGGAGTGAGGTTCATGGCGCAGATGATGATGTCGGCAGCGGCCAGCGCCTGGGCTGGAGGGGCGTAGGTGACGTCGGCATGTTTTTGAACCGGGTCCACGCCGAGAACATGGACGCCGAGGCTGGACGCGATGCGCCAGATTTCATAGCCGATGTTGCCGACGCCAAACAGGGCCATCGTTTTGCCGGCTATTTCCCGTCCGGTGAGGTGGTCGCGTTGAAAGCGCTCAAACGCGGCGAGTTGCTGCGGCAAGCGACGCAACAGAGCCAGCGTGAGGAGCAGGGCTTGTTCGGCGACGGCGCGGGCGCAATAGAGGGGGAGATAGCCGAGTGCGGGGCAGGCGGGGGCGGTGAGGGCGCGGTAGGCATTTAGATGGTCGTAGCCGGTGGAGCGAGAGAGAATGCCGCGCAGTTGCGGAGCCCAGGTTGGCGGCAACACTGATTGCGTTCGGAGGCTGATGACGGGCGCGGGAGGCGCGGTGTGTCCGGTTTCTTGAATGGTCAACGGGGAATGGCCGACGCGCAGGCCGGTTCCGTTGGCATAAAAAAGTAACTGCTCAGCCTCTTCGGCGAAGGCCTCGTAAAAGAAGATATCCGAGGCGGTCATGGGGCGGCGTCAGCCGCGGGAGGTGGGATGATGTCTTCTTCCGGGGCGATTGGGGCCGCTTCGGGCTTGGGTTTGGATTTAGATTTTTTTCGCGCTTTTTCTTTTTTGGCGGGAGGCGCGGCGTCGGCGGGCTTATCCATGGCGTCAGCAACGGCAGGTTCTGCCGGTGCCGGTTGCAACTCCACGGGAGCCGTCACGACGACGGCTTCGGGGGTCTTTAGCTCAATGACGATTTGGGCGGGGGCTGGTTCGGCTGCTGGTTCTGTGGCCGGGGCAGATTCTTCGGCAACGACGGGCGCTTCTTTTGCTGGTTCCGCTTCGGGCTTGGCGGGTTCGGTTGCTTTGGGAGCGGGTGCGGGCGCGGGTTTTTCTTTCTTTGCCGGTTTGGATTTTTCTACGGCGGCGGGTTCCGTCTGTTTCTTGGCGACGGCGGGTTCCGCTGGTTTCTTGGCCGGCTCGGGTTTGGGCGCCGGCTTGGTGGATTCGACTTTGATGACGGCGGGCTCGGCAGACTCCGGGCGCGGCGCGCGCGGGCGCATGCCGCCGCGGGCGAAGTAGAAGCCGAGGCCGAGGACGAATAGGGTGAAGACAATCAGCAAAGCCGTCATGCGGCGTTCCGAGCGGCGCATCACTTCGCGCAGGAGTTGTTCCGATTCGCGCGAGCGGTGGATGAGGTCGGTGACGGTGCGCGAGGATGCGCGGTGGGCTTCATCCATGGAGGCGAGGGTATTGTTCAGGTTGCCCATGCTGTCGGTGAGGCGGCGATTGTTTTCCATGCCGCTTTCGACATGCTGCTTGAACAGGTACATGACTTCCTGCTGGCGCTCCATGGTGTCCGGCACTTTTTCGAGCATGGTCATGACGCGGGATTGCATGGTTTCCTGACGGTCGAGATGGGAACGAATTGCGCGGATCAGGTCCACCATTTCGAGGTAGCCATTTTGCATGGCGACGGCCTGTTGTTTTTTGCGCGAGGTGAAGATGCGGCGCAACAGGCCGGGCTTTTTGGGCGGCACGGGCGGGGGCGAGGTGAGGGATTGATTGGATTCAGGCGGGAGAATGTCCGGGATTACTTCGGGTGTAGGGGTATCTGTCATGACGAAAAACCTCCGTGAATGTTGAACGGGTCCATGAAAAGCAGTCTAGGCATCCGGCCTCTGGGGCGCAACTCAAATCCGTTCGGGCGTGGCGATGCCGAGCAGGTCCAGGCCGTGGCGGAGGACTTGGGCCACCAGAGCGCCGAGTCGCACGCGGCTTTCCCGCACGCCGGGTTCGGCCTTGAGGAAGGGGACATTCTGATAAAAAGATGAATAGGTCTGGGCAAGGTCGTAGAGGGCGTCGGCCAGAATGGCGGGGCGGTCCTGATTGGCGGCGTCGAGCACAGTGTCGGGGTAGCGGGCCAGACGGACGGCCAGCCGGCGGGCCTGGGGGGAGTCCAGCGCGATGGGTTCCTGAAGGAAATCCACGTCCGGGAAGCGTTCGTTATGTTTATCGCGCACGGACGCGATGCGGGCGTAGGCATATTGCAAATAGGGAGCAGAATTGCCATCCATGGCGAGGGCTTTTTCCCATGTGAAGGTGATGGCCGACTGCGGGTTTTGTGAGAGGTCGGCATATTTGACCGCGCCGATGCCGACGGCGCGCGCGACGGCTTGTTGTTGCTCCGGGGGCATGTCGGGCGAGGCCTGTTGCACCAGCTCCAAGGCGCGTTTTTCGGCTTCATCAAGCAGGCGTTCGAGCTTGATGGCGGTGCCTTTGCGGGTGGAAAGGAGGCCTTCGGGCAGGCGCATGAGGCCGAACCAGATGTGGCGCAGCGGAGTTTTCACCCCGACTTTTCTGGCGAGGGCGAAAAATTGGCGGAAGTGCAGTTGCTGGCGCTCGTCGGTGACATATAAAATTCCGTCTGGCTGAAATTCGGCTTCGCGCGAAAGGACGGTGGCGATGTCGGTGGTGGCGTAGTTATAGCCGCCATCCGACTTGCGCACGATGCAGGGCGGGAGTTTTTCTTCGTCGAGAAAGGCGACCAGCGCGCCTTCGCTTTCGCGAATGAGGCCGTGCTTTTGTAGGGTGTCAATCACGCCGGGGAGGGCGTCGTTGTAATAAGATTCGCCGCGCACCAATTCAAAGGAGACGCCCAAGCGGGCGTAGATTTGATTGAATTCCAGCAAGGACAGGTCAATGAACTTTTGCCAGAGCGCGCGGTTTTCCGGGTCGCCGGACTGCAATTTGACCAGCTCATTTCGGGCTTGGTCGCGCCATTCCGGTTCGGCTTCGCATTTTTGGTGGGCCAGCACGTAGATGCGCTGCAATTCGTCAATGGGAGAGGCTTCCAGCGCGGCGGGATCGAGGAAATGGCGGTAGCCGAGAATCAGGATGCCGAACTGGGTGCCCCAATCGCCGAGATGGTTGTCGCCCAGCACTTCGTAGCCCAGCGCGCGGTAAATGCGTTTGAGGGCGTCGCCAATGACGGTGGAGCGAATGTGGGCGACGTGCATGGGTTTGGCGACGTTCGGCGAGGAATAATCCAGAATCAGGCGCTTGCCGGCGCCGGGTTGGGGAATGCCGAGGTTGGCGTCGCCCTGCATGGTCTCCAGATGGCGCGCCAGGGCAGAGTCATTGAGGCTGAGGTTGATGAAACCGGGGCCGGCAATCTCCACCTTGGCCAGCAGCGGGTCTTCTTGCAGGAGGCGGCCGATGGCATCGGCGATTGCGCGCGGCGGCTTGCGCAGCACTTTAGCGGCGGCCATCGCCGCGTTGCATTGGTAGTCGCCGAATGTTTCATCGCTGGTGGGGATGGCTTCGATGGGAAGTGCGTCCAGCGTTGCATCCGGAAAGGCGGTTGCGAAGGCGGTGCGCAGGCGGGAGGTCAGAGTGTCTCGAATCGTTTGCATGGGCGTGTGTTTGATGGTGATGTCATATGACGGGTTAACAGTGGGCAAATTCGCTGTGGCGGTCGGGGTGAGTGGGCAATACGTGGATGTGGTCCAGACCAGCTTCCGCCAAATGGCGGCGAACGGTTCGGAGCGCCAAACCCAGATCGTTGCATTCGCGACTCAAATGGGCCAGAAAAACTTTTTGGAGCGTGTCGCCGGCGATGTCCACGAGCATTTCCGCCGCGGCCATATTGGAGAGGTGGCCCTGATGACTGCGAATGCGCTGTTTTAAGGCCCAGGGGCGGGGAGAGCTTTGCAGGAGCATTTCGTCGTGATTGGCTTCCAAAACCACGAGTTGGCAGCCGCGCAGTTGTTGCCGGGCCAGTTGGGTGGGTATGCCTAAATCGGTGGCGACACCGATGCGCGCGTTGCCGCGCCGGAGCACAAAGCCCACCGGGTCGTAGGCGTCGTGCGGCAGAGAAAAGGGCAGGATGTCAATATCGCCGATGGCAAATGGGGAGCCGGAGCGGAACAGGTTCCAGGACAGCAGGCCGGCCCTGTCAACGGCGCGGGCGGTATCGCTGTTGGCGTAAAGCTCCCAGCCGTATTTCTTGTGCAGGCGGGCAACTCCGGTGGAGTGGTCGCTGTGTTCGTGGGAGATGCAGATGGCGCGCAATTTGTCGGGGTTGAGGCCGGCTTTGTTCAGGCGCAACAGGGTTTGGCGGGCGGAGAGACCGGCATCCAGAAGAATGGCGGTGGTCGGGCTTTCCACGTAGATGCAGTTGCCACTGCTGCCGGAAGCCAGCACACACACGCGTAAATCATAGGAATCGGTCGTCATCGCCAAACAGAATAGCAAAAGTTGCGCGGTTGCCTCAAATCAGATGGCGGGCGAGTCATCCGAGGCGGCGGCTGGCTCCATCGGCGGCTCCGCGTCGTCCATGTTGCGGCGGCGCTTGAGGAACTCGCGGGCGAGTTGCCGGTAGGCCGCAGCGCCCGTGCAGTTGGGGTCATACGCGATAATCGGCAGACCGTGCGAGGGCGCTTCGGCCAGGCGCACCGAACGGGGGATGAGCGAATCGTAGATTTTGTCCGGGAAATGGTTTCTGATTTCCTCGACCACCTGGCGCGAGAGGTTGGTGCGCATGTCGTACATGGTCATTACGATGCCTTCCACGGCCAGACGCGGGGCCGCGCCGCTTTCGTGGAGCTTGTTGACCAGATTGAGAATTACGCTGATGCCTTCCAACGCGTAATATTCGCATTGCATTGGAATCAACAGACCATCTGCGGCGCACAACGCATTCATCGTCAGGATGCCCAGCGAGGGCGGGCAGTCCACGAGGATGAAATGATAGCTTTCCTGATGGGCCAGCGGTTCCAACGCCATGGCCAGGCGTTGCAGATATTGATCGGCGCGGGCGACATCAATTTCGGCGCCGGCCAAATCCACTTCGGATGCCACGATGTCCAGACGCGGGTCGTTCGATTGCTGAATGATTTCGGCCAGCGGCCGGTCGCCCAGCAGGACGTCATAGATGCTGGCGCCTTCGGTTTTAGCCAGGCCGAGTCCGCTGGTGGCGTTGGCTTGGGGGTCGAGGTCAATCAGCAGAACTTTTTTTCGGCGTTCGGCCAGACAAGCGGCCAGATTGACGGCAGTCGTGGTTTTACCGACGCCGCCTTTTTGGTTGGCAATGGCGATGATGGGTGTAGGCATGGGGTTCATCTTTCTTTCAATCATTTGCATTATACCGGGCAAACCCGTGACGCAAACCTTTTTCCGCGCAGAGACATCTGAATGGTCATGCTGGCGGGGCTTCAGGCAAGGAAACCCGCCGCCTGAAGGCGCTCCCATGTAATGGGGGCGGGGGTGTTGGCGCCGAGGGCGGCGCGGACGTATTTGCCGAGCATGTCGGTTTCCAAATTGACGCGCGCGCCAACTGCAAGACTGGAGAGCGCCGTTTCGTTCCATGTGTGAGGAATGATATGCACGGAAAACAGTCCCTGAGTTGGCCGAACCTCGACGATTGTCAAGCTGATGCCATCCAGTGCGATTGAACCTTTGGGCACCATTTCGGCGATTAGCTCCGGTGCGGACACCGTCAGGGCCTTGTCCCGGCCGACATTTTCGATGGAGCGGACGGTTCCGGTGCCATCAATGTGGCCGCTGACGAGATGTCCGCCGAGGGGATCGCCCATGCGGAGCGCGCGCTCCAGATTCAGGGGGGCGCCGGGCGTCAGGTCGCGCAGCGCGGTTTTATCGAATGTTTCGCGGAGGACATCGAAACCCAAGCGCGTGTTTTGTTGCTCCACCAACGTCAGGCACGTGCCATTGATGGCGATACTTTCGCCCAGTTGCAGCGGCGTGTTAAAGGAAGCGGTGAGCGTGAGACGTCCGGCTTCGCCTTGAAAGGCGACTTGTTCCAGACGACCAACCTGTTGAATGAGCCCCGTGAACATTCAACCCTCCTTTTGTTTGGGCGTGAGTTTCAGAAGCAGGTCTTTCCCGACGGGGGTGCATTTGCGCAAAATGAACCCGGGGGCCTGAGGCAACCGCCAGGCCGTTGTGCCGGTGGCGCCGACGGGGCCTCCGATGAGCATGGGAGAAAGGAAAATACGGAGTTCATCCACCAAGTTTGCCTTGAGGAGTGCGCCTGCGATGCCGCCGCCACCCTCGCAAAAGACATGCAGAATATCCCGCCGGGCAAGCTCGCGCATGAGCGCGCGCCAGAATCCGGAGGCGGGCAGCTCCAGAATGGTCGCGCCGGTGGCGCGAATCTTTCGCGCGCAAGTGGGGTGCCATCCGCGAGGAACGGCCACGATGGTGCGAGCGGCGTGGACATCCGTGAACACTTGCGCGGACAATGGAAGCGGGCTTTTTTGCGCCACAATGACGCGCCACGGCTGGCGGCCTTTGTCCGGGCGCGGCCACAGCGAGGGATTGTCGTGGCGAACCGTGCCCGCGCCGACCATGACGGCATCGGCCTCGCGTCGCATGGCTTGCACGACTTCGCGCGCTTCCGGGCCGGTAATCCAGCGAGAGGAATGACGGTAATCGGCAATTCGCCCATCCAGCGACAAGCCGAGCTTGAGGGTTATCCAAGGGCGTTTTTGCAACTGATGACAGGTGAAGGGCGCGATTAAATTGCGGGCGGCCGTGGAATCAGGGCAGGTGGTCACCTGAATGCCGACTCTGCGCAACATGCGCAAGCCGCGACCGGCATGTTTGGGGTTGGGGTCGGTGGCACCGACTACCACGCGGGAGATGCCTGCTTGGATGATGGCCTCCACGCAGGGGGGGGTGCGCCCGAAGGTGGAGCATGGTTCGAGCGTCACATAGAGCGTGGCCCCCTGAGCTTTGGGGCCGGCTTGGCGAAGGGCATATATTTCGGCGTGGGGGCCGCCAGCGCGGCGATGCCAGCCTTGCCCGATGACTTGGTTGTTTTTAACGACCACCGCGCCCACCGGCGGGTTGGGGCGGGTCAGGCCAAGGCCGTTCCGCGCCAGCCGAAAGGCCTGTTCCATCCAGCGCTGGTCTTGTGCGCGCACGGGTTTCATTTAGCTGGCGTCCTCCACATCCAGCAGCGCGCGCACGAAAGTGGATGCATCAAATGGGACGAGGTCGTCCGCGCTTTCGCCGAGGCCGGCGAATAAAATGGGCACCTGCAATTCCTGTCGCACGCCCAAAAGAAAACCGGCCTTGGAGCTGCCATCGAGTTTTGTGACGACCACGCCGGTCAAGGGAGTCATGGCGTGAAATTGACGGGCCTGAATCACGGCATTTTGCCCGAGCATGGCATCCAGAACGACCCAGGTGTGCTGGGGAGCGCCGGGGCTGCGCTTGTTCATGGCGTCGCGGACTTTCTGCAGCTCGCGCATGAGCGGTTCCTTGGTGTGCATGCGCCCGGCGGTATCCACGATGACCACATCGCATCCGCGGGCGATGGCGGCGTCCATCGCGTCGTAGGCGACGGCAGCGGCGTCACCGCCGGTTGCGCCGACGACGGCATCGCAGCCGAGGCGATCCGCCCACAGTTTCAGTTGATGAGAACCGGCCGCGCGGAAGGTATCAGCGGCGCCCAGCAATGGGCGGCGATGGGCCTGTTGCGCCATATGCGCCAATTTCGCGGCGGTGGTGGTTTTGCCGGAGCCATTGATTCCCACCAGCAGGATGGCGGTCGGTTTGGGCAATTCGGCCCAATTCCAAGGCGTATGCTGGCCGAGGGCATTCACGAGGATGCGTTGGGCGGTGGCGAGGAGCGGCTCCTTGCGCGAGGCGGCTTGTTCCAACTCGCGCAGGAGGTTTTGCACCAGCGGCATGGGGACGTCGGCCATGATGAGCATGTCCGCCAGTTCATCAAGGCTTTCCGGGTCGGGACGCCCGCTGCTGAAAAGGCTTTGCAAGGCTCCCGCGAAGCGTTCGCGGGTTTTGCGCAAGCTGCTGAACCAAGAGGCCATCGGTCAATCTTTCGACGGGTCTTCTTTTGTTCCACGCGCCGTCCGATCCAGGCCCTGCCGAATACGGTCAAGAATACCGTTCACGAACGCGCCCGATTCCGTGGAGCTGAAGGCCTTGGCCAATTCAACCGCCTCATTGATGGAGACCACCGGCGGGATGTCCTCGCGATGGAGCATTTCATACACGGCGATGCGCATGACATTGCGGTCCACCGTGCCCATCCGTTCCATATCCCAATTTTCAGCGTATTGGGCAATCAGGGGATCAATTTCCCGGTGATGCGCGATTACGCCGCGAATCAGCTCTTCGGCGAATTGACGGGCGCGGGCGCGTTGCGGGGCCGGCGGCTCAAGGTTGGCGGACGCCGATGAGGTCGGCTCGTTTGCCGAATCTTCATCCTGCTGCTTCCAGAAAAGCCGCAAGCCTTCCTTGAGGCTGTCGGCTTGATTAAATTCGGACTGGAATAAAAATTGCAACGCCCAGCGGCGCGCTTCATGGCGGAGGCCCATACGAATGCTCCTTTCAGTGAGAGGCGGGTTTGGCCGCGGGGGAAGATTAGTCCAGTTGCTTCATTAGCGCCGCCATTTCAATGGCGCTTTGGGCGGCGCTCCAGCCCCGGTTGCCGGCCTTGCTGCCGCAGCGCTCAATGGCCTGGTCGAGATTCTCGGCGGCCACGATGCCATCCACGACTGGAATGCCGGAATCGAGGCTGATTTGCGTCAGCGCGCGCGTGACTTGCGCATTGATGAGTGAAGCGTGCGGCGTCGCGCCTTGAATCACCGCGCCCAGCGCAATCAGCGCGTTATATTTGCCGGATTTCACGAGCTTCTGAATGGCGAGCGGTTGTTCAAACGCGCCTGGCACCCAGACGATGGCGATGTCCGTCTCGCCGGCGCCGTGGCGCGAAAGGCAATCCAGCGCGCCGCTCAACAGTTGGCGGGTGAACAGGTCGTTATGGCGACTAATCACCAGACCGAATTTCAGTCCTTTTGCATTCAGGTTTCCGTTGTATTCCTTGCAGTTCATGAGTTGCCTTTCCGGGTCAGATCAGGTGGCCCATTTTATCTTTCTTGGTTTGTAAATAACGTGCGTCGTGCGAATTGGGGGGGATGACGATGGGGACGCGCTCGACGATTTCGATGCCGTAGCCCTGCAGACCGACAATTTTGCGGGGGTTGTTGGTCAGCAGTCGCATACGGGTGATGCCGAGGTCGAGCAACATTTGCGCGCCGACGCCATAATCGCGCAGGTCGGGGGCGAAGCCCAGGTTGACGTTGGCTTCGACTGTGTCGAGGCCCTTCTCCTGGAGCGCATAGGCGCGAATTTTGCTGGGCAGACCAATGCCGCGGCCTTCCTGCCGCATATAGAGCAACGCCCCGTGTTCCGCCGCCGCGATTTGTTGCAGAGCATTGTGAAGCTGGCTGCCGCAGTCGCACCGGCGCGAGGCAAACACATCCCCGGTCAGGCATTCGGAGTGAATGCGAACGAGCGGCGCATTCGCGCTGCCGGGGGTGCCATGCACCAGAGCCACATGATGCTCGTCCGTGGTTTCATCCAGATATAAATACAGTTTGAAATGGCCGTAATCGGTGGGCAGGTCCACCACGGAATCGCGGCGAATCAATCGTTCGCGCGCGCGCCGCCAGGCCACCAGCGCCGCCACGGTCAGGATGCGCAGACCGTGCTGTTGGGCAAAGGGAATCAGGTCGGGCAGACGCGCCATTTCGCCGTTGTCGCGCATGACCTCGCAAATGACGGCAATGGGCTTCAATCCGGCCAGTTTGGCCAAATCCACGGAGGCTTCCGTGTGTCCCGTGCGACGCAAGACGCCGCCGGGAACGGCTTGGAGGGGGAACATGTGGCCGGGGCGGATAAAATCGGCGGCGGTGGACGTTGGGTCGGCGAGTTTCTTGACGGTTTGTGCGCGGTCAAACGCGCTGATGCCGGTGGTGATGCCTTCGCGGGCATCCACGGAAATGGTGAAGGCGGTGCGGTAGCGGTCTTGCTGCTCCATCGGCACCATGCGGCAGAGGCCCACTCGACACAGGTCGGTTTCTTCCATGGGCACGCAAATCAGGCCACGGCCGTGAGTGGCCATGAAATTGATGATTTCCGGGGTGATTTTTTCGCCCGCGACGACCAAGTCCCCTTCGTTTTCGCGGTGCTCGTCATCCACCACCAGCACCATCTTGCCGGCGCGGATTAACTCCAGCGCTTCTTCGACCGTGCAAAAGACGGAATCTTCTCCAGATGTCACCATTCCAATACCAGAAACCTTTCAGTCTTGGGGCGGGGAGTTTGCGTGTACACGCTGGAAGTCTTCTTCCATCCAGACTGTTTACTGTCGGCCAAGGAATTGCACCTTGTCTGCCATACGGCTCGCGGGCTGTACCGCCGGTCGGGAATTTCACCACGCCCTGAAGACAAAATGAAGGCTACCACGCCGCCTGGGAACGTGCAACCTTCTATTCTGCCGTTTTTTAATCCGCGACGCCGCCCGGTTTGCCGAGGGAATATAGATTCAGCGCGTTGGTGGTGTTGGGGGTGATGACAACCGTACGGTTGGAAGGCACGACGATGTATTGGTCATTCGGCAGCAGGCTCCAATTCCACGCCTGATTGGAAAGCGTGTGGGCCACCCATACATTGCTGTTGATGCCCGTCAGGTTATTGACGGTGGCTACCAAGTCGCCATCGGCTATCGTCACGGCAGTCGTTTCGCGGATGGATGACCACGCGCGTGTGACGGCGGTTTCGGCGGAGTAGGTGAAAACGGGCAGAGGATCGCCCTGAATGGAGAATGCGCCGATAAACAATTTGCGTTGATCGCCGCCGCCGGCATTCCAATTCCAAAAGCGCAATTGGGCCAACAGCATTTCCGACTGCTCTTTCAACTCGCCTTCAAACGCCTGACCGTTGATGGTGAGGCGATAGGTCAGCTCCGTGAGCATTTCCAAGGTGATGTTGCGTGTGATGCGCCCCCAAGGGATGCCCGTGTCGCGCCAGACGGCATCATTGATGTAATAGCAATCGTAGCCGCCGTTGAACAGGAATTCCGTCAGGCGTTGGCCGAAGCGATTCTCAAAGGCAACCCCGATGGAGGAGTTGTCCTTGCCGCCGTCTACGCCGCCGTTTTGCATCACCAGCGTCAATTTGTCGCCGGGGCGCAGCGGAGCGGAAAGCGGGCGGATTGCCTCGACAAAGCCGCCGTCGGCGGCTTGCAGCGCCCAGGCATAGGAGGTTGGGGCAAAACTGCAATTTGTGTTGGCGTAGACCGTGGAGGCAGAAGAGCCGCCGCTGGTGCGGATGCGCCACGGCTGCAAGCCGGTGCCTCCATTTTGGCCGTTCACCCAGTTGGTTGCCGTGATGTAAGGCGTGTTCGCGGGTGAATCCCCCGCGCCATGGTTGGGATTCACGGACGAGTTGGTGCCGCTGACGCGAATGAGGTTGACGCCCTCCGCCAACGGAATGGCGCCAATGCTCCAGTTGGTGGCGTAGGCAATGGAGCCGGTCGCCCCGTTCAAGCTATTGCTCCAGTGCAGGTGGCCGGTCAGCAAATGAGCGGTACCCTGAAGGGCAATCTGCTTGACCTGCTCCGCTACGTTGGTGGACGGCGGCGGGTTGGTGATGAACAGCGAGGGCTCGTTGACGCGCAGGCAATTTTGCACCATCACCTGCCAGTTCTTGCCATTGTTATTGTCCCACGTGCGATCCCCTTCACCGGGTCCGGTTTGTGTGAAAAATACAAAATCCACCTGCCACGTATCCTCGGGGATGGAGTAGGTGATGCGCCACTCATTCTCGCCAAATTGCGCCAACGGCAGTTGTGTCACGTTGTTCCAGCCGTTTTGTCCGACGTGGATAAAGGCGTTCGTGGCGCCCATCAGTGGCCCGCCATTGGGATGATAGACAATCGTCAGCGGCATGCAGCCTTGTGGGACGTGCGGCTCCCAAGTGGCCGTGGATGGCAAATCGCCGCAGTTGCTGACGGGCACCGCCCAGTTGAGACCTTCGTTGTTGTCCCAGTTGCCCGCGCCATCGGTAAAGGACAAATTGAATTCATAGGTCAGGTTCGGCACCGCATAATCCAATTTCCAGAGCCCGTTGCTCAACGTCATCAGATGGTTGGACGGATATTGCCAGACATTGCGCCCGATATAGGCGTAAACGGGATTCGCCTGTTTCAGCGCGCCGTCGCCGGGGTTATAGGTGATGGTGACGACGGTGCCGCAGCCGCTGGGATTGGGGGGATGAAACGAGGCGGCGGACATCTGCGGAATCGGCGTTTGGGAATACACTTGCAGGGAATACGCGCCGAGGTTGAGCTTGGCATTGCCGCCGGAGGCGACCACCGTGCCGCCGATGCCGGGGCCTACGCCGCCGAAGGAAGCATCATAGGCTTTCAGGTCTGAGTTATACAGGCAATGCCAGGTGCCGTCGGAAGGGAAGGGGAGGGAATAATTGTTTTGCGCGGTCGCGGAGCAATTCAGGGCCAGTAGCACATCGTCGCTTTGCCCGCCTTGATCCCAGCGCACTACGCCCACAATTTTTTGGGTGTTGTTGACGTGGGTGACATTGGCTTTGCCGACTTGTTTCAGCGCGGTGGTGTTGCCGTATTTGTCGCGGCGCAGGCGAATCAAGTCGCTGTAGGCCCGCACGATTCCGGCGTTGGAGTTGGTCAGGCTCCAGCGCAGGGCGGTGTTGTTGGAAAACGTCCAGTCCTCGTTCATTTCCGAGCCGGCGAAAATCATGGGGATGCCCGGCGAAATCAGGGCAATCATATTGCCGAGCAGCGCGCGTTTCTTGGCCCAGTAGCCTTGCGGATCGTCGAAGTGGATGTCGCGCGGCAGGCGGTGCTTGTCGTTCAAGTCACCGCAGGTGTCGTGGCTTTCCACGTAGACCACGCGGTAAAAGCCGCCATTGCTGAGATGATATGCCAGTGCATCCATGTTGCGATCAGTGTCGCTGCTGGCCGTTACTAGCCAGCGCATAGCGTTGAGGAACCCGTGATCCCATTGCGCCTCAAAATTGACCGGCGTATCAAAGGCGTGATCTTCGGCAATGCGGAATACATTCGGATGAACCTCCGCCAGCCAGTCATTGACCTTCGCCAGCATCGCGGCGCCTTCGGGATTCTCGCTACCGCTGTAATTGCGAATGTTATAGACCGAGTCCCAGCGGAAGCCGTCAATTTTGTACTTCTCGACCAGCATGCGGATTTGGTCGTGGATGAAGTTTTTTACTTCCGGGCGGCCGAAATCGGGGCGGGTGTCGCCCCAATCCGTTTGGGCTTTCCACTTTTCGTTGTAAAAATAGATGCCGCCCAAACCGTTTTGCGACCAGCCGTCGTATTGCCACATTTCCAAGTCGGACGGACCGTAGTGGTTGTGTACCACGTCCATGATGACGGCAATTCCATTTTCGTGGCAGGCCTTGACGAAGCGCTTGAGGCCATCGGGACCGCCGAAGGAGGATTCAATCGCATAGAGGTCAGATGGATTGTAGCCCCAGGAACGGTCGCCGGGAAATTCCATGGTCGGCATCAATTCCACGGCGGAAATTCCCAGCGCTTTCAGGTACGGGATTTTCTCGATGCATTGGTCGAAGGTCGAGGGCAACCAGCTCTCCGCGTTATAGCTGCCGACATGCATTTCATAGATGACAAGGTCGTTGCGCCAAATTGCCTGGAAGTTGGTGGAACTGCCCCAGTCGAAAGCGCGGTGGTCATAAATGATGGAGTTGCCGGCGGAGTTGACCACCCGAAAGCCGCGCGGGTCTTTTTTGTGCGTGCCGTTGACGACGAACTTATATTCCTGATTGGCCCTCGCGTTGGGCACATCCACGGACCACGTGCCTCCGGAGGGGTCTTTTTTTAGAGCCGTGGAGCCCCAGCCATTGAAGCTGCCCTTGACCACGACAGTCGTCGCATTGGGCGCCCAGGTGCGGAAGGTCACGCCTGTGCCGTTGGCGTCGGCGTAAACAATGGCGCCCATGCCGGGGCGGGACGATTGGGCGCGAGCCGAAAGAGAAACGGAGAGACAGGCGCAAACGAGAAGGGCAAGGGAGCGGATTTTCATGGCGCTAGAATACCGGCCCGCACCCCTTTGGGCAAACTCCAAAACCCGGCGGAAATTTGTTTTTAGGGCGGCGACCATTCCGCAGGCAACGGAACGAAAATATACGGGAAGGGCGCGATGACTTCCTCAATATATTTCTCCACGGCGCGGGCGACTGGCAGCGTCGGCTCCTCGGTAGGTGCCAGTTCGACCAGCTCCGGCGCATACGCAGCCTTGGCCAGCGATGCGTTGGGCGGGCGCGACTTGGAGAAAATCTGGAGCGAGTAGCGGCTTAAGTCCAGGGGCATTGTCGTTTGGCCTGCGGGTAGCTCGTAGCCGGCGCCCGGTTGGGGTCCGATGTTGTCGAAATCTTTCGCGTAATCCGCGGAGCCGGAGTTGTAGTGGCAGAACCACGCGCCGGAAGCAGGGAAGCGCACGCCATGTTTTCGCAGGGGCTGGCCGGAGAAGTTAATCACCACAACCGTCGCGTTGTCTTTCGGCGCATTGCGCAAGCGGCGGGAATAGGAGATGACTTTGGCTTCGTTGTTAACATGCAGGACATCCAGTTGCGGTCCCTTGAGGCCGGGCGTGAAGCCCTTCAGATTCCGGCGCAGGCGAATCAGGTCGGCGTTGGCGCGAACGATGCCGCTATGGGTGTTTTGCGCGCGCGCCCACGGCAGGGGCGTGTTGTCGCTGAAATCCCGCGTTTCGTGCATCTCAAAACCCTGGAGCAGCATGGGGTAGCCGGGCACGGTCATCACAATGCCGCCGGCCAGCAGGGTCAGCGCGCGGGCGTGCGGCCCATCCGGGTTGACGGGGTCAATGTAAATCGGCAGCCGGTGATGCTGATTCAAGTCGCCGGCGGAATCGTGGCACTCCGCAAAATTGACCCACTGCCAGCTATTCAGTCGGCTCAATTCCGCAGCCAGCATGTTCATGTCGCGCTGGGCGTCTTCGCCGCGCACAAAGCTGGACAGGGTGGCCTGAAAAGCCGAGTTCCATTGCGCGTCAAACCCCACGCCGCCGCCGTCAAAGGCGTGGTCTTCGGCAATGCGCACGGCATCCGGGAAAGCTTTGCGCATCCACTCGTTCACCTCACTCAGGAGGAGGTCGCCGTCGGCGTTCGAGCGCTGGCCGTTCAGGACGTAGCGGATGTTGTGCACCGAGTCCCAGCGGAAGCCGTCCAGCCGGTACTCCTCCAGAAACATGCGGCAGGAATCCATGATGAATTCGCGCACGTCGGGGCTGCTGAAATTGGGGCGCGGCCCCCAGTCGGTGGTAGAGCGATCCGGGTCGTTGTAAAAATAGATGCCGCCATCGTTTTCTCCGCCGACGGTATCAAATTGCCACGCAGCGATATGGCTGGGGCCATAGTGATTGTGAACGATGTCCAGAAGAACCGCGATCCCGTTGGTGTGGCAGGCGCGAACAAAACTGCGGAAGCCATCCGCGCCGCCGAGGGAGGATTCCACCGCGAACAGGTCGCTGGGGTTATAGCCCCACGAGCGTTCGCCGGGGAATTCGTTGATTGGCATGAGCTGAATGCAATTGATGCCCAGCGCCTTCAGATAGGGGAGGCGCTTGATAGCACGCTGAAATGCCGGGGCATTGCCGGGAATATCCTGCGCAAATGTCCCCATGTGCATCTCGTACATCACCAAATCTTCCTTGGGTGGCATTTTCCAGCCTTGCGCGGCACCCCACGGAAACGCACGCGGGTCGAGAATGATTCCTTGATTCTTTTCGTGGTTCACGGCGCGCGCGCGGGGGTCGCGGCGGGTGCGACCGTCAACAACAAATACATACGCATCGTTGGGGCGCGCCCGGCGGCTGGTCAGCGTCCAATAACCGGGGCGGGTTCCCTCCTTGAGCAATGCTTCGTGTTTCCAGCCGTTGAAATCGCCGCTGACGGCCACGCTGGAGGCATTTGGCGCCCAGACGCGGAAAATCACATGCCGCGCCGCCCCTTCGCCTTGAACAATCGCCCCCACGGGAACCGTGCTTTGCGCTTGCAACATGGTCGGGAGCGCTCCCGCCAGATACGCCCCAAGGAGCAGCCAACCACGGATCAATCTTGCAAAGCTCATGTCGAAATAACCCTAACCAAGCCACCCCAACGGAGCAAGATTATTCACCCGCGCGCCTTCGTCCCAAGCATTCCTCGATCCAAAATCACCCGCCCCTGATTACAGATGCAAAAAATTCATCAAAAAAGATGAAAAACGCTTAAAAATCGCCTAAAAAACGATGATTTTGCCGTTGTTTTTTCGCATAAAGTCATAATTTGCTCCCTTGCAAAGAAATATGCAGAAATATTACAAAACTTGTTAACTATGGCGAACCCCATAAAAAGTCGTAACTCATTGTAATATCAACAAAATCATTTTTAAAAATCTAATGGTTAATTAACCATTAGATAAATGAGGAAATTTGGCAAAAAAAGTGCCCAAAATTGCTTAAAAATAGCATGTTGGGGCAAATAAACCGCGCGGGGATGCGTTTGGGTTGAAAATCAGCGGTTTTTCAGCGCGAGGATGCGCTCGGACATGTGGCTGGTGGCACCCGCGCTGCGGGCGACGAGGGCGGCGGCGGCTTCGCCCAGTCGCGCGCGTTCGGGGGCGTTGTCGAGCAGGCGGAGCAGATGGCTGCGCAAGTCGTCGGCGTCGCGGGCCTGTATCCAGGCGCGGGCGGCGGTGAAGTCGGCAGCAATCACGCGGAAATTTTCCATGTGCGGGCCGACGACAATGGGTTTGCCGTCGCGCGCGGGTTCGATGGGGTTTTGGCCGCCGACTTCCGTGAGGCTTTTGCCAACGAATACCAAGTCGGCGTTGGCGTAGAATCCGCGCAGTTCGCCGGTGGTGTCCACGAGGAGGACGTCGGGCGGTTGCGCGGGCGGGGAGGCGTCGTCGGGGAATTGGCTGCGCTGCACGACAGACAAGTTGCGCGCGCGGAGGACTTCGAGGACGGCTTCGCGGCGTTCGGCATGGCGCGGAACGAGCACAAGCAGCAGTTCCGGGTGTTGGGCTTTTGCGATGCCATAGAGGTCGGCTAGAAAGTCCTCTTCACCGGGCCAGGTGGAGCCGCCAACGAGAATCAGGCGGCGGTCGGCCGGGCGCAACTTGGCCAGCACGTTTTGCGCGCGGACGACAGCGGTGGGGGGTGTGGCGGGCAAGTCGTATTTGGCGCTGCCGGTGATTTCGACTTTTTCCGGCGGCGCGCCGAGATACAGCAGGCGGTCGCGGTCGGCGGCGCTTTGTACGCAAAACCAGCGGATGCGCGGCAGCAAATCGCGCGTGATGAAGCGGATTTTGCGGTAGCCCTTGAAGGAGTTTTCGGAGATGCGCCCGTTGACCATGATGGTGGGAATGCCACGTTTTTCCGCGGTGCGAATCAGATTGGGCCACATTTCGTTTTCAATGAGCACAACGATGGCAGGGCGGATGCGGCGCAGCGCGCGCCGCATAACCAAGGGCACATCCATCGGGAAGTATAGTGTCACATCGGGCGCATGAACTTTCTGGAGGGCGAGGGCGTGGCCGGTGGAGGTGTTGGTGGTGAGCACGAAGCGTATGCCGGGTTCGCGGCGGCGCAATTCATCCATGAAGGAGAGGGCGATGCTCAGCTCGCCGACGCTGACGGCTTGAATCCAGATGGGCTGTCCAGGGGCGTCAAGCAACTCGGATTCCGCGCGGCCGTAACAGCCGAAGCGCTGCGAGAAGTCGCGGGCATAGCCTCCGCGACGCAACATGCGCATCAGGTAATGCGGCAGCAAAAAGAGAAACACGATGGGGAAAATGAAATTGTATATCCACCAAATCATGGGTGAAACCCTTTGTTCATCTGTAAAATGGGCAGGAGGACGGCCAGCGCAATCAAGGCCACGAACAGGCCAACCACCATGGTGAGGCCGACTTCAAGAAACATCATGCCGCGCGTGGCGAGGCGGTCCCAGCTTTGCTGATAGCGCTGGGCGGCGTGGTCGAGTAGTTCCGGCAGATTGCCGCCGGCCTCGCCGGCCTGCACCCAGGCGGCGAGGGAGGGATGTAGCGGCTGGATGCCGCGAATGACGGCTACCAGCGGCTTGCCTTCGCCGAGCGCGGCGGTTTCGCGGCGGGCGCAATCTTCCAGCCAGGCGCTGCCGGAGGCGCGCCCGGCCAGCGGCACGCTTTCCATCAGGCCGACGCCGCGTTCCAGCAGCAGTTCCAGCACGCGGACAAAGCGCAGGCTAACCAGATTTTGCCAGCCGCCGCCAATCAGCGGCAGGCGAAACAGGCGGCGGTCGAGGCGAATGCGCCATGCCGCCTTGGTGCGGATGCGGCGGCGGATTTCGCCCCAAGCCACGGCGGTTGCGACGGCACCCAGCAACAACAGCACGCCGAAGATGCGCCCGCCAGTCAGAATGACGCGCGTCAGCATGGGCAATTCCATCCGGGCTTCCACGAAGACGCGCTGTGCCATCGGCAACAGGAAGACCAACACCAGACCGCCGATGATAACGGCCAGCGCGACGACCAGAGCGGGATAGATGAGGGCAGTGACGAGTTTTTCGCGCAGTTTTTCCTGTTCTTCGAGAAAGACGGCCAGACGCGCGAGCGCCTCATTCATGCCGCCGGCGCGTTCGCCGACTTCCATCACGGCGACTTCAAACGCGGTGACTTGGCGGGCGGTGTTGGCGAGGGCGGCACTGAGCGGACTGCCTTCGCGGACGGCATCGCGCACGGCGGCCAGCAGCGTGCGCACTTGCTTCAGCTCCGGAGCCTGTAAAATGACATCGAGCGCGGGCACCATGGCGACGCCCGCGCCGAGGAGCGCGGCCAACTCGCGGTAGAACATGGTGCGGATGTCGGCGGTGAATGTTTTTTGCCGTTGCCCGCCGCGCCGGGTGGAGGGGCCGGCGGCTTGAACGGTCTCCGCCAGAATGCCGCGAGCCGCGAGGCGCTTGCGCGCGTCTTTGGGGTCGGCGGCCTCAATCAGTCCGGATTGCGTGCGCCCGGACGAGTCGTAGCCTTTGTACTCAAATGTCGTCATCGCAGCGGGAAAATCACGGTTCTTCGCGGGTGCCGGCGGTGCGCAAGACTTCAGCCGCCGAGGTCACGCCCGCCAACACTTTTTCGAGGCCATCGGCCACCATGTCCTGGAATCCGGCGGCGTGGGCCATCTGGCGCAATTCGGCGGCGGGCAGGTTGGCGCGGATGGCTTCGGCCATGTCCGGCGTGACAATCAGCAACTCATGGATGCCGGTGCGGCCTTTGTAGCCGCCGAGGCATTCGGGGCAGCCGGCGGGCGGTGCGGCCCACACATTTCGCCCGGCCAAGGATGGCTGGCCGAGGCGCGCGGCATCGGCGGCGGAAAGGATGGCGGGCTGGCGGCAGGCCGGGCACAGGCGGCGCACAAGCCGTTGCGCGAGAACGGCGCGCGTGGCCGCCGCCAGCAAGTAGGGCGGGATGCCCATGTCCACCATGCGCGTCACCGCGCCGACGGCGTCGTTGGTGTGCAGCGTGGTGAATACCAGATGGCCGGTCAGCGAGGCGCGCACGACGATTTCCGCCGTTTCCAAATCGCGGGTTTCGCCGACGAGAATGACATCGGGGTCCTGGCGCAAAATGTGGCGCAGACCGCGGGCAAAGGTCAGGCCAATTTTGGGATGCACCTGCATCTGGCCGATGTTGGGCAACTGATACTCGATGGGTTCTTCAATCGTCAGGACGTTGAGATGTTCGGTGTCCAACTCCTGCAAGGCAGCGTAGAGGGTTGTGGTTTTACCGCTGCCGGTGGGGCCGGTGACAAAGACAATGCCGTGAGGTTCGCGCAGAATCTGGCGCAATTGGGCGAGGCGGTCGTCGGCGATACCCAGCTCATTCAGCGAGTAGCGCGTGGCTTCGCGGTGGAGCAGGCGCAGGACAATTCGTTCGCCTTCTGCGACGGGGATGCAGGACACGCGCACGTCAATCTCGCGAGCGCCCACGCGAACTCGCGCCACGCCGTCCTGCGGCAGGCGTTTTTCCGCCAAGTCGAGGCGGGCCATGACTTTCAGGCGAGCGGCCAGAGCCTGTTCCAATTGGCGGGGTGGGCGGGGCTGTTCATAGAGCAGGCCATCAATGCGATAGCGGACGCTCAAGCTGTTGACAAAGGGTTCCACGTGGATGTCCGAAGCGCCCTGCTTGACGGCGTCGAGCAGAATGGCGTTGACGTAGTTGGCGACCGGTGCGGTGGCGCTGCCGGCGAGCAGGTCGTCGGCTTCGTGGCGCACCTGCGGCGTCACATCGGAAATACTGGCGGCCAAATCCGCTTGCGCGGCGGCCTCGTCGGTGGTTCCGCTGCGGCGGAAATAGCAGCGGTCAATCGCGCGGCGGATTTCATCTTCCGGTGCGGTGGCCCAGACCGCTTCCGTGTCGAGCAGCAGGGCCAGGTCTTCATACGCCTGCAACGGGGCGTCGGCCGCGCCCGCAATCATCACCATGCCATCTTTACGAATGGGAATCAGCCGATGTTTGCGCACCCAATCCACCGGCACCGAGTTGACCAGCTCCGGGTCGAGCCAGTCATCGGCGATGTGCTCCAGCGCGGGCAAGTTGGATGCGGGCTGACTCATCGCTTGCGGCTGGGGCGCGGCTTCTTTTTCGCGGCGGATTTCTTTTGGGCTGGCGGCGACGCCTCTTCTGCCGTTGGCGGCGGGGGCTCGCTCAGCGCTTCGGCGGCGCCTTCCAGACCGGCGACTTGCTCCAGCCGCGTTTTTTCCAGTTCGGCCATGTTCAATTCGGTCACGATGCGCGGAGTCACAAAAATCAACAGGTTGGTACGGCGCTTGGTGTCGCTGGTCGAGCGGAAGAGCGCGCCGAGGAAGGGGATGTCACCCAACAGCGGCACTTTGGTTGTGATTTTTGCCGTGTCTTCGCGAATCAGGCCGCTCAACACAACCGTGCTGCGGTCGGGAATGGTCACGGTGGTTTTGACCTCACGCTTGGCGATGGTGGGCGTATATCTCAGCGCGTCGCTGCCTTCTTCCACCACGGACTCGATGCTGGGGTTCAAATCCAACTGAATTTCCCGGTCTGGATTCACGTGCGGAGTCAGCTTGAGTTTGATGCCGACATCCATCCGGTCAATGTTCTGGATATAATCGCGGCTGGAGCCGGAGCCTTCCACCGACGATTTCAAAATGGGGATATTTTCCACCACGCTGACGGACGCTTCCAAGTTGTTTTGCGCCCAGAGCGGAATGTTGGAAAGAATTTTGAGGTCGCGCTTGCCGGCCACGGCCCGAAGGTAGAGGGGAATCTGGCTATAGGTGCGGCCATCCGGACCGGTGAACGTGCCGCTGATGATGCCCATCGCCAGCCCTTGCGGGAAGCTGGCGTTGGTCAGCAGCGCCATCATGGAATCGTTTTCGCCGTAGCGTGTGCGGCCAAAACCGCCCGTGCCGTCGCCAGAGGGCTGATCAATGCCAAACCACTCCACGCCCAAGTCCAACCCCTGCGACAGATTTACTTCCGCAATCAGGACTTCCACGAGCACCTGTTGCGGCACGACATCCAGCCGCTCCACCAGCCGCCGCACATATTCAAAATCCTGCGCCGAAGCATCCACCAGCAACGCGTTATTCGCCACGCTCGGCTCAATGGCAATGTCCCGCGCCGTCGCCGCGCCCTCTGTCGCCGGCGCCTTGGCCAGCAGCGCGTTCAGGCTCTTGGAGGCCTCTTCCGCCGACAGATACTTCAGGAAAATCGCATTCAGCCGCCCGAAGCCGCTCGGGTTCTCAATATCCATTTTCTCAATGATGCGCCGGGTTTCCGCAATTTGCAGTGGCATGCCCACGAGAATCAGGCTGTTCGCCTGCGGAGCGGCGACCACCGTGAAATCCGTCGGCATCGCGCCCGTGCCACCCGCCACCTGCTGAAAATGGCGGTTGATTTTGTTGGCGGCACTATCCGTTGCGCCGAACGTGGCTCGCAATTGGTCGGCCACCTCGTTGGCGCTGGCATGTTTCAGCGGCACAATTTCAATCGTGTTGCCCGCGCCGGGCTGATCCAGCCGCGCCACCAGCTCTTCCACGCGCGCAACATTCGACGCGCTATCCGTGATGATTAAGTGGTTGCCCGGCAGAAAAACTTCCAACGCGCCCTCACGCCCGCCGCGCACCAGACCCTCCAGACTCTTTTTCACTTCCTGGGCGCTGACGTGTTGCAACGGCAGCACCTTGGTGATGAGCCCTTCGCCCGCCGTTTCGCCAAGCGGGAACGCAGGCCCGCCCGGCAGCGCGGTGATATGGCACACGCCATCGCGCTCCACCACGGCATAGCCGCTGGATTCGAGCATGGTCAGAAACAGGGGATAGACCTCTTCCACCGGAATGGGGCGGGGGGTCAGGATGCTCACCTGTCCGGTGATGCCATCCGGAAGTACAAACTTCTTGCCGGTGATTTTACCGACAATTTGCGTCACCAGGCGGATATCCGCCTGTTCGTAATTAAATTCCACCGGCGGGCGCGTTGACAGCGCCGGTGCCGCGGCCGGCTCGGTGCCAGCAACGGCCAATGCCGCCACGCCCCAACAGGCCGCAGCCACCCCGACCCATATCAACGGCTGCCATACCCGGACCCAGCGGCATGTTTTCATTTGGCGATTCCTCGTTCACTGGCGCGTATAAACTGCACAAAATGGACAATCTCCGGCACCTGCGGCAACTCCGCTTCGATTCTCTCCAGCGCCTTGGCCGTTGTCAAATCCGTGCGGAAAACAATTTTGTAAGCGTCCTTTAACGCTTTTTGGGCATCGGCGGAAATCCCGTGGCGCTCCAGCCCCACCTTGTTGGGGCCGAACACTTTCAGCGGGTCGCCATCCGCCATCATGTAGGGCGGGATGTCTTTGACCGCCTTCGTGAAGCCTCCCAAAATGCTCATGCGCCCGATGCGCACAAACTGGTGAATCCCTGTCAGTCCGCCGATGATGGCATCGTCTTCAACGATGACATGCCCCGCCAGCGTCGCGTTGTTCGCCATAATCACCCGGTCGCCGACGATGCAATCGTGCGCCACATGAGAATAGGCCATGACGAGGCAGTCCGCGCCCACCTGCGTAACCCCGCCGTCAAACGTTGCGCAATTCATGGTGACGCACTCGCGAATGACCGTGCGCTCGCCGACCGTCAGCCGAGGCACGCCACCCTTGAACTTCAAGTCCTGGGTTTTTCCGCCCACGCTGGCAAACGGCCACACTTCGCACCCCGCGCCCAACGTGGTATGCCCCTCCACGCTCACATGCGAGCGCAGCTTTACGCCATCGCCCAGGCGAACGTTGGGTCCCACCACGCAAAACGGGCCGATGGAAACATCCGCGCCCAGCTCCGCCCCCGGCGCAACCACCGCCGACGAATGGATGGTCGAGCCCACGGCTACTTATCCCTGCCAAACATCATCTCCGCCTCGCACGCCAGTTCCCCGTCCACCAGCGCGCGCCCGGACACCTTGGCCATCCCCATGCGCATCTTCAGGAATTTAATTTCCATCCGCAGTTGATCCCCCGGCACCACCATGCGGCGGAACTTCGCCTTGTCCACGGCCAGATAATACGCAATTTTGACATCCGACTTCGTCAGCGTATTCAGCAAAACGCCCGCCGTTTGCGCCATTGCCTCCAGTTGCAGGACACCTGGGAAAATGGGCAACCCCGGAAAATGCCCCTGAAAACACGGCTCATTCGCCGACACATTCTTCAGGCCAACAATCCAATCCTTGTTGTTGCACTCCACAATCCGGTCCACCAGAATAAGCGGGTACCGGTGCGGCAAAATATCCAAAATGGCTTTGGAGTCATAAATCGTGTCCATCTACAATTCCTCCTAACAAACGAACCATCCTACCATCCTCCGGCTCCCGACGGAAACCCAAAAGCGCGAAAGCGCTTGAAATTTACGCCCTCGACCCTTCTAATGCGCACCAGTCGCCGGACGGGTGGCGGAATTGGCAGACGCGCCAGACTTAGGATCTGGTGGAGCAATCCATAGGGGTTCGAGTCCCCTCCCGTCCACCAACCGAATCAACGGCGGTTGGGAGGCGGTCGCCGCCGCCACGCCAAAACGCTTGCCCCAAGAATCAATAGCCCCGCAGTAGCCGGTTCCGGAATTGCCATTCCCGTTCCAGCGTAGATTCCCAATCCGGTTCGCTCCGTTGCGCTTGAAGCCACACTAACCGTAGCGCCATCATAAAGCAATTCTGCCCACCCGTATTCCTTGTAGGGTGCGTAGTCATGGCCATCCAACCGAAAGCCCAGATACAAAGATTCATCCTTGACGAGCGTTAAACTGCCCAGATTGCAGGCGTCGCTAAAATCAGCTAAAAAGTTTGTCGCCGTTTGCCAAGCGGTTTCGTCTACTAATGAACCATAGACAACCGGGAACCAACTATGGGCACAGCCAATAGTTCCGCCATCTGCAAGTAACAATATATTTCCTAAAAGGTAATCGGCGACCATTGTCCCTTCAATGCCAGCATCACTAAACCCTTTCAGGTCCGTATATAGTTTGAAACTTCCTCCATTCCCGCCTCCATGGACCGTGTTCCACTCCACAACAGGGAAAGCCCATAAGGGCGTGGTTGCCAATAGAAGGGCTAGGCTTGCCGCGGCCCATTTCCAACTTCGATGCATGCTTCGCTCCAGACTTTTCACCGTGTGGAAAACATAGGCGGGCCATTCAACGGCGATTGGGATGTGGTCGCCTCCGGCACGCCAAAACGCTTGCCCCAAGAATCAATAGCCCCGCAGTAGCCGGTTCCGGGATTGCCATTCCCGTTCCAGCGTAGATTCCCAGTCCGGTTCGTTCGGTGGCGCTCGATAAAAAGGTTAATGACAATCCGTCA
>DBPO01000085.1:46155-46384 GCA_002304915.1 Verrucomicrobia bacterium UBA1418 | reverse complement strand
AGAGACGCGAGGGACGCAAAAGGAGCGCAAGCGTTTTTTTTGTTTTTCTTGAAACCTGGAACCCTGTGGAGAGGTCAGAGGTCAGAGGTCGGAGGTCAGGGAGAGCCGAACAGCTGAACAGCCACACGGACGGACACGGACGGTTGGAGAGGGCAGAGGTCAGAGGTCAGGGAAAACCGGAACAGCCGAACAGCCATTTAACGCAAGAGACGCGAGGGACGCAAAAGGA
>DBPO01000085.1:4713-46091 GCA_002304915.1 Verrucomicrobia bacterium UBA1418 | reverse complement strand
GCGCTCGGCGAGCGCAGCTACAGTTCGGCGGGGGAAGGGGCGAGGGGAGAAGCGTTTTACTGGGGTGGGTGATTTTGGTGTGCAAGTTGCTTGACGGTTTATGGGTTTTAGGGCAGTTTATTATATAGACAAATATTGTATGTAGGGAGAGCTGTGCACACGTCTGGAAGAATTTGTTCGGTTGAGGTTGCGGGCGAAGGGCGCGGGACGGGTGTCGGGAATGGTGGAGAACATTTTGGGTCAGACATGGGACGTAATGATTTCAGCAGGAATCCAATCAGAGGGATGAACATGCAACAACAAACAGCGCATCTGGCGGGCGATCAACGGGTGAAGTTTTTCACGGGTCGCTTGTGGAGTCACTTATTCGGGCGGACGTCGGGGCGATGGCGGCCAACAGCCGGTCATCGGGCCGGCCGCGCCGACGGCAAGCCGGTTGCGAAACGGAAGGCTACAATGCAAGGACTGCCCCCTTTCCCCCCTGTTCCGACTGTCAACAGCCTTGTTTGCGGGCTGGCTCTTGTTGCCATGCTCGCATCCAATTCCATGGCAGATGTTGTTTGGTCTTTTACTGCAGACCCCCCATCGGGTTGGACGGAGTTGAGCACGGGCACCCAAAATTTGGACATGGGAACCTACTTGATGGCCGAATCGGAAGCTACTCCAGATGGCATGTACTCGCCTGCCTATGATTTGGCGGGTTGGACTTCCGTGACGGTAACTGGACGGGTAGCGACATATGGATCAGGAACGGCACGGCCAATTGTAATCGACGTATCGACCAACGGAGGGGCGGCGTGGCATCAGAGCGTCACATCCGCTACGCCATCGTCCACCACGTATATCAACACGGGAACAATGTCGATTACCTTGACATTGACGGCTCAAACGGTCTTTCGGGTCCGTAGCGGGGGCACCAGCGGCCGCGATGTCCGCATGCAGAATTTCGTTTGCCAAGGCACTCCGCCTGCGGCCTCGGTGCCGACGCTGAGTTCGCCGACGGCGACGTCGATCGGGCAGACGGGGGCGACGCTGGGGGCGAACGTAACGGACGACGGCGGGGCGGCGCTGTCCTCGCGCGGGACGGTGTACGGGGCGGCGACCGATCCGACGGGCAACGGCTTGGCGGAAGGCGGGACGGCGACGGGGGTGTTCACGGACGAACGGACCGGGCTGAGCCAGGGGACCAAGTACTTTTACCGCGGCTATGCGGTGAATTCGGAGGGGACGGGATATTCCCCGAACGGCAGCTTCCACACGGAGCCGGCGAAGGCGAGACCAACATCAGCGTCTGGGTGGATGTGGGCGAGGCGCCCACCGGCATTTTCCGGGTGAAGCTGGTGCTGGAATAGAGATGAAAACGGGTATTGTAACGCAAGGGGCGCGAGGGACGCAAAAGATGCGCAAGCGTCGGACAGGGAAAGAAGAACAGCCGAACAGCCGGGTTCACCACAGAGGCATAGAGAACACAGAGGGAACAGCCAGTTTAACTACGAATTACAGGCATGCTTGCCAAGCCGAAGGCATGGACACGAAAATGAAGACTGAAATCCACCACAGGCCTGCCAAGCCAAAGGCATGGGGCACAAAGTGCACAGAGGGGATGGGGGTTCAACATCCAATGTTCAATATTCGATATTCAATATTCAATTTTCAGGTGGGGGGAGGAGAGGGTGACGGGATGAAACCCCAAAAACATCAAAATATAGGACTGACCCCTTTGACCCCTTTGTTTTTATAAATTATAGGACTGACCCCTATTACGCAGACGCTGGACATGAAAGCCAATCCGAACCAAAACCAGAGCAGCACGGCGTCCCTCCGGCCGGAGACGGCTGTGGCACGGATTGCTGCATTCCGGCATCGGGGCCTGCTGCTGGTGGCGCTGGCGCTGCTGGCATTCGTGCCGTATTGGCCGACGCTGTCCAACGGAATTCTTGGCTGGGACGACCCTTGCTATCTGACAAGAAACTACCGGGTGCACCAGTTGAGTTGGGCAACGGTCCAGGACATGTTCCGGCTGACGCCGCAGCTCGGGCCGATGCCGAATGGGCAATATACCCCGCTGGTCGAGTTGAGCTTTGCGGTCGAGCACTATTTCTTTGGGCTTGATCCGTTGGTCTATCATGCGACAAACCTCGCTCTGCACGTGCTGAACACGCTGCTGGTCTTTTGGTTTGTCTTGCGGCTGTGGCAGAGCCGCCCGGAAACGGACGTGCCGGCGCTGCCGCTGGCGTTTCTCGTCGGCGCGTTTTTCGCGGTGCATCCGCTCCACGTAGAATCAGTGGCGTGGATCACCGAGCGCAAGGACATGCTCAGCGGCTTCTTTTTTCTGTTGTCGACGAGCCTGTACTTGCGTTTTGCTGAAAAGCGCTCGGTTTGGGCGTATGGCGGCAGCCTAGTGGCGATGGCCTTGGGCCTGCTCTCCAAACAAATGGTGGTGGCGTTGCCGCTGGTGCTGGTCGTTTGCGATTATTTCCGCGCGGGACGGTTGAGCGTGCGCACTCTTTTGGAAAAAGTTCCGTTCTTTGCGCTAGCGGCTACCGGTGCCGGGGTGGCTTTTTATTCGCATTTGGCTGACCGTATCGTGACCACGGCGGAGGTTCTGAACTGGGGCGAGAATCTGCTGGTGGCTTCGCGCGGCGTGATTCACTATTTGCACACCTTTTTGTGGCCGATTTCGCTCAGCGCCTTCTACTCTCTGGCCCCCTGGCCCGAGATACTGAACGCGGAGTTTGTTTTGTCTGCCCTTGCAGTGTGTGTGCTGTTGGCATTGTCCTTTGCCTATCGGCGCCGCTGGCCCGTGGTGTTTTTCGGCTGGATGTTCTTTCTGGCGGCGTTGCTGCCCAGTTCACGTCTGGTGCCGGTGGGGGTGCGCTACCTGGCCGCGGACCGGTTCTTCTACATCCCGGGCATCGGCTTTTTGGTCGTGACGGCCTGGCTGGTTCTCCGTGTCTGGGCTGTGCGCACGGCGTGGTGTCCCGTGCTGGCGCTGGGCGTGCTGACCCTGATTGGCACCTGGAGTGCGCTGACATGGGAACGGACGAAGGTCTGGGAGTCCGACACGACGCTCTGGGATGACACCGCCCCCAAAGCCAAGGATTCCACCGTAATTCTGGTTGCCATGGCGCAGCAGGATCTGAGCAATTCTGCTTTGTCCAACGCGGTGGCTAAAGCGTTCGCCGTCCTGGAGAAAAAGCCCCAAGATGCTACGGCTCTCAACATCCTCAGTGAAGTGGCCTACCAAGATGGCGATTTGGAAAAGTGCATTTCGTTTGCCCAGTTTGCCGACGATTACGCCGGGAACCTTGTCTTGATGAACCGTCCGCGCTGGGCGGACGCTTTGTGCTTGCTGGGGCGCGATGGAGAGGCCGAGCCCATTCTCCGCTCTATCGTCCAGGTTATGCCCTTGGCCACGCCAGTTTATTCGCGGTTGGCGCTGATCCAGTTGCGTCGGGGCGATCTGGCGGCAGTCGAAAAGTGTCTGGATGAAGGGTTGGACACGGAATCCAAAGCGATCGACCGCTATCAAACTCTGTGGGGAGACCCCCTGGCGCTGCCCCGCGATTTGCAAGACCTTCCGGCGTGGCAGAAGAAGATGGCGGCGAGCATTCAAACGCTCAGCGAGCACTATGAATTCATCCGCACGGCCCACTTGGAAGTGAAGCGTGAGGATTTGGCGCTGGAGGAGTATGCGCGATATTTGTCTTACTTGCCGGCGTGCGTCCGCGTGTGGGAGGTGGCTGCGGAGCGCCGGCCGGGTGACCGAAATATCAACGCCACCGTCAACCAGTTGAATCGCAAACTGGCCGTGACCTACTACAACCACGCCTGCCTGCTGAACCGAAAAAATCAGCCGGACCAGGCCCTGGAAGAACTGCAACTCGCGCTGGAGCGGGACGCTTCGCTCATCCACGATGCCATGCGAGACCGCGACCTGACTTCGCTCCACGACCAGATCCAGCGCCTGAATCTATTGATGGCTCCCGAAAACGATCTCCACGCGGACGAAGGACAGCCCTCTTCCGCGCTCGTGCTCCAACCGCCCAGAGGTGAATCATGAACAGAATCCTCCCCCCATCCTGCACCGTTTTTGCCAGACCACGCGGTGGGCTAAAACATCAAATCATAGGACTGACCCCTTCTTGGAGGGTGGCGCTAGTCTGGCTTGCGGCGGTTTTCTGCATCGGCTCCGGCGTGGCCCAGGCGGCCTTGTCCGAGGGATTCAATGCCACGGGCTGGGGTACCAGCTATGGGACTTACACCGTCAACGGTTGGACGCTGACGAGCGTTTTCCGTGAAACCACCTCCAAGTATGAAGGCGCGGCGGCCGTCCGCTTCGCCACCACCGCCGGCGTCGGGCGCCATATCGTCAGTCCGTCGAACTCGGGCGGCATCGGTACGGTGAGTTTCTGGCACCGGGAGTGGTCTGCTTCCGACGGCAAAGTGGACTTCGAGGTCTACATTTCCACCAACGGCACGGCGTGGAGCTCGGCGGTCGGGAGCGGCAGCAGCACCTCGCTCACCTACTCCCAGTACAGTGTAGCCGTGAACAACGCGGCGGCCAAATACGTGAAGATCGGAATAAAATCGGGCAAGCGCTGGCTCGTGGATCTGGTCGAAGTGTCGGATGCGCCAGTGGTGGTGGTGCCGACGGTGACGACGCCGACGTCGGCCTCGATCACGGCGAGCAGCGCGACGTTGGGGGCGACGGTGACGGACAACGGCGGGGCGGCGCTGAGCTCGCGCGGAACGGTGTGGGGGACAGCGGCGAGTCCGACGGGGAATCTGTTGGCGGAAGGTGGGACGGCGGTCAGCGCCTTCACGCACAGCCGGTCGAGCTTGCCGGTGGACACGCTGATCTACTTCCGGGGCTATGCCGTGAACAGCGCGGGCACCGGCTATTCGGCGGACGGAACGTTCCGAACGCTGGCGAACGTGCCGAGCGCGCCGACGGTGGCGGCGGTGTCGTCGAGTTCGGTTTCGGTGGACGTGAACGTGAACGGTAATCCGTCCACCACGACGTTTGCCATTTATGAAACCACGCAGAGCAAATACGTGCAGTCTGACGGCACGCTGGGGGCCTCGGCGTACTGGGCGACCGACGCCACGTGGGGTACGAAGAGCGTAACAGGGCTGGGCGTGAACCAGCAGTACACGTTCAAGGTGAAGGCGCGCAACGGGGCGGGCACGCCGGTGGAGACCGATTTCAGCGGCACGGCCAGCAAGTACACGCTGGCGGCGGTGCCCTCGGCGCCGACGGTAAACGGCGCCACGTCGTCGTCGCTGGACGTCGCGGTGAACGAGAACGGGAACCCGTCCGGGACGACGTTTGCGATCCAGCGGACGAGCGACAGCTACTATCTCAAGGCAGACGGAACGTGGCAGGCCGCGGAGGTCTGGCAGACCAAGGCCGCGTGGGGAACGACGACGGCCAAAGATTTAGCGGCTTCGACGGTGTATTTCTTCAAGGTCAAGGCCAAGAACGGGGATGGAACGGAAACGGCGTTTAGCTCCACGGCCAGCGGCACGACGTCGGCGTCGGGATGCCCGTTGTACTGGACGTCGCTCTACAACCGGGGCGCGCCGGTGGCTTCGTACGTCTTGGGCGATTATCTGGCCTATGTTTTTGAATTCGCGGTCAATCAGGACACAACGGGCTGGACGGTGGACTGGGGTATTGGCTCCACCACCGGGGGCTCGGGGTGGACGTGGCGGAGCGGCGTTTGGTCGTACTACAGCGATCCTAACCGCGTGTGGAAGTCCGCCAATGACGTGCACCAGTTTACATCGACGGGTAATTTCTACTATGCCGGGCGGTTCGTCAACGGCGGCTGCACCTACTATGCGATGGACAACTGGACCGACGACAACCTGACGCTGACTGCGGTGAACTATTTCACGGTCAACGCGCTGACGGCGCCGTCGTCTTGCACGGCAGTGAAGGACACCTCGGGCAATACGGCCACGCGGGTGGATCTGGGCTGGGCGCAGGGGGGCGGCAAGAACGTGCTGATCACGCGGGCGCCGGCGACGCCGACGGGCGGACCGACGCAGGGAACGGGCTACAGCGCGAACGACACGTTCGGCAACCAAACCGTCATTGCCGGCAGCCAAGCTGGCACGAGCCTGGAAGTGACGGGCCTGACGCCGGGGGCGACCTACTACTTCACGTTCTATTCCGAGAACAACTCGTATTATTCGACCGCCGTGACGGCGTCGGCCGTGACCCTGAACATGCCGCAGGCGCGCAATACGAGCGGCAGCGCCTCGCCGGGCGCACCGGCGGGGACGATCTATCTGGGCGATACGGGCAAGGTGTTCACGTTCGAGTCGTGGGGGACCGTGGAAACGGCCTGGGGCCAGGGGCGGCTGTGGCTGCGGCAGGGCAATGCGGATCTCTCCGGCGGGATGGCGGGGGCGTGGGGCGGCATGACCGACCAGAACGGCAAGTCGGTCACCTCGGGCGTCTTCAACGCGACGGGCACGTGGTATTGGGGCATCCAGATGGACTACGGGGCGACCTATGGCACCAATTTTTGGTACAAGGCCAGCAGCGCTTCGTGGGTCAATCTGGCGGCGAATGGCACGGGCGCGGGCCTGACGGTGACCGTCAGCGCGATCGGGGATCCGGGCAGCCAGACGGCGACGGTGGCCAGCACGACCCAGATCAACCTTTCGTGGGCCAAGAACGCGGTCGGCCACAACGTGATGGTGGTGCGCAGCACGGACAGTTCGTTCACCGCGCCGACGCAGGGCACGGCCTACACGGCGGGCAGCAGCACCATCGGTGGCGATCTGGTCATCTATAATGGCAACGGCACGAGCTACAACGACACGGGGCGGACGCAGGGCACGATGTATTACTACAAGTTCTACAGCGTCAACAACGACTACTACTCGGCGGGCGTGACGGCCGACGCGACGACGTGGACGCTGCCGACGGTCAGCACGACCTCGGCGACGCCGGGCACGCCGGCGGATCCCACGCAGGCCAACGCCACGGGCAACGTGACGGCCGAGGGGGGGCAGTCGGTGACGGAGCGCGGCATCGTTTGGCAGAGCGCCGCGGGCGATCCGGACACGAGCGACACCAAGGTGGCGCACGCCAGCGGCGGCACGGGCTCGTTCACCGTGACCCTGACCGGCCTGACCCCCGGCCAGACGGTCTACTACCGGGCCTACGCCATCAACGGCGCCGGCACCGCCTACGGCACCACGCTGAACTTCACCGCCGATTGCTTCACCAACGGCCCCGGCATTTTGGCGGCCAGCGCCGTGACCGCTACCAACTTCACCGCCAACTGGGCGGCGGCGGCCGGCGCCAGCGGCTATCGCCTCGACGTCAGCACTAATGCAACATTTGGCGGCGGGGCCGGGGCCGCCAAGACGAATGATTTCTCGGATATCGGCGGCGGCACCACCAGCAGCTATCTCACTCGAGAGTGGACCAACAATACCGATGTGGTTTGGACGGCGTACAAGGCGCGGACTGACCAGACGGTGAATGGCAATCCTTCCATCTGCCTGAGGAATGAGGCCGATTCCTACATCGAATGCACGACCATTCCGAGTGGCATCAGTACACTTAAATTCGACGTCCAGCAGTCATACACCGGCAGTGGCGGCCAATTGACGGTCTATGTCAACGGCACGTCGGCAGGCACCTTTGACTATGATACGTCGGTCCAGACCGCCGAGTTTAATACTATTGACACGGCCAGCGTCACTTCGTTGGTCATCAGCAACAACACGGCTGCCCGACCGGCCATCAACAATCTGATCTGGACCGATTATGGGTCTCCAAACTACGTCCCTGGCTACTCGAATCGGACGGTGGCGGTGGGGACGAGCCAGTCGGTGACGGGGTTGACGAGCGAGACGACCTATTACTACCGCGTGCGCGCGGAAGGGGCGGGAAGCTGCACGAGCGCCCACTCGACGACGGCGAGCGTGACAACGGTGGCGGCGACGCCCTACGTCGCGCTGGCCAACAACGGCACGCAGGTGGCGGCGGCGAGCGTGGCGGGGGGAACCACGGCGCATATTCTGCACCGGTTCCAATTGACCGTGACCAATGCCGACGCGACGCTGACGGGTGTGAGCTTTACGTCGGCGGGGACGTATGGGGCGAGCGATTTGAGCAACTTCAAGGTTTGGTATTCGGCGGATGCCACGTTGGAGACGGGCAGCGACACGCTGCTGGGGACGATTTCGACCGACCTGGGGGCCGGGACGCATTCGCTGTCGTTGCTGAACCAGGTGATTGACGCCGGCGACACGGGCTATATCTTCATCACGGCGGACATCGCGGCGAATCCGGGCTGTGAAAAAACGATCAGCGTGGCGGCGATCACGACCGGCGACCTGACCTACGCGGCGGCGGCCACCGAGACGGGTTCGACGACGGCGGGCGGGGTGCAGACGCTCGTGGCTGCGGAACCGACGCTGCACGCCTCGGCTCTGTTGTTCCCCTCCGTGGGATCGGACCAATTGGGCGTGAGCTGGACGAGCGGCAATGGGGACAAGCGCATCGTGGTCGTCACCGAATACGATGCGGCGGGCCTGTGGCTGTTCGACGAGGGCTCGGGCACGACCGCCAAGGATGCTACCGTCAACGCCAACGACGGTACGCTCTACAACACGCCCACGTGGACCACGCGCACGGGCGGGGGCGGGGCGCTGAATTTCTTGCGGGCTTCCAGCGAGTATGTCGAGGTCTTGAACAATGCCGCCTTGCAAACCACGAACAGCCAGACCATTTCCTTTTGGCTCCGGCCCACGGATTTTCCAGGCCGCCAGAACCCGTGGAACAAAGCCTATGGCGGCGAGGGCACGATCACGCTCGAACCTGCCCAGCACCTCAACTATTATTTTGGCGCGTACGGGGGGGATGGTGGGAGCTACGATTATGTCCCCTCCGTATCCTTGCTGACGGCCGGCCAGTGGAAGCATCTCGTCGTGGTGCGCGACATGGCCGCCGATAAAATGCGCTGGTATTTCGACGGCGTGTTGGTGAACGAGGCGACCATTGTCAACAACACCAGCTTTGCCAAAGCCTCCACGGCGAATCTGCGCTTCGGCAGCGGCTATGCGGGCTACTTGAACGGCGACATGGCCGAACCGATGCTGCTGGACCGCGCGCTGACGGCGACCGAGGTGGCGAATCTGTATGCGATGGGCAGCCTGGCGACGGGCTGGGTGCCGACGGACGGGACGGTGCCTTCAGGCGTGAACAGCGACTTCTCTGCCGCCGACGACCAGGCCTACCACAGCAAGATCGTCTACGATGGCACCGGCACCAACGTGACGGTGACCGGTTTGAAGCCCGATACCGCCTATCGGGTGCGCGTCTACGAATACAATGGCGCCGGGGCGTGCGTGAACTACCTCACCGATGGCACCCCGGCCAGCGCGGTGCAGCCGACGGCCTGCCCGGCCGCGCCCACGGGGCTCTTCGCCAACCCGACGAATACCTATGACTTCACCGCCAACTGGTCGGCCTCCACCGGCGCCCGCGGCTATATCATTGATGTCAGTACGACCAATACCTTCGGGGGGACGGGCGGGCTCACGCTGATCGACGAGGACTTCGTCAGCTTCTCCGATTGGACGGACAACGGCACATCCTCCGATACCATGGTTATCCATTATGGCGCGGGCAGTCCCTGCCGCGCCTTGGCCGACGGAAGCACGCTGATTTCCCCGGCGGTGGACTATCCCACGCAACTGGTCTTCTATGTGGATGCCAGCGGCACCGGAAATGGCAAAAAGACCACGAACTACTACAGCCTGGACGGCACGACGTGGTTGCCGATCAGCACGTTCACCGTCACCGAAGCCGGCGCAACCTTGGTCAACGACTTGACGACCTCCCCGAACCTGGCGAACGCCACCAATGTCCAGTTCAAGTTCGTAGGCGTAACCACCTGGTATCTCGACGACGTGAAGGTGACGGGCGGACTTGTCGGTTCCTACGTCCCCGGCTATGAGCACCTGCCGGTTTCTGGCACGAGCGTGTCGGTGACGGGGCTGGAAGACTCGGTGACGTACTACTGGCGGGTGGCGGCGACGGGGGCCAGGTGCACGGGCGATTATTCGGTGGTGACGAACGTGACGACGATCGCGGGCCCCCCGCCAGTCCCGCCCAACGTGAGCGCCACGGATGGGACGATCCTGGGACACGTGCAGGTGACGTGGACCGACTTGAACAACAAGGAACAAAATTTCCTGGTCTGGCGGAGCACGTCGAGCGACTCCAACACGGCGGCGGTGATCGCCACGCTGGCGGCGAACACGGTATCCTACAACGACACGACGGCGGGGGTGGGGACGCAGTACTGGTATTGGGTCATGTCGTCGAATGCGATGGGCGCCAGCGCGCTCAGCGTCTCGGATTCCGGTTTCCGCAAGCTGCCAACGGTGCAGAATGTGCAGGCGACGGACTGTACGAGCGTGGACTACTCAACGATCACCTGGACGGATTCGAACGCGGGCGAGACCGGCTATGGCATTTGGTACAGCACCACCGCAAATTCAGTGTCGGCGACGTGGCTGGCCAACACGGCGGCGGACACGACGACCTACAACCACGCGGGGACGCCGGGCACACTCTACTATTATTGGGTGCGGGCGACCAACAGCACGCTGGCAACGCAGAGTGATTTCCAGGTCAGCGGGATCTCGGGCGTCCGAAAGCTGGCGACGGTGGCGGTGAGTGCCTCGGACGGAACGGATACGTCGAAGGTGGTGGTGAATTGGACGGATATCGCGGGCGAAACCAGCTACTCGGTCTGGCGCAGCGAGACCGACAACTCCACGGCGGCGGAATGGCAGGCGAATGTGGCGGCGAATGCGACCAGCTACGACGACGAGGAAGCGGTGGCGGGCACGCAGTACTACTATTGGGTGCGGGGGACCAACGCCACCAGTGGCTGCTATAGCGACTTTGGCACGGGCGACGGTGGTTGGCGGCGGCTGGTGGAGAATCCGTCCAGTGTGGAGCTGACGCGCGACGGCCGCGAGATGGTCCGGGCGGCGATCACGGCGAATGCCAACAGCGATACCATTCTGGTCCTGCATTCGACCCTGGCCGAGGTGTCCGGCATCCCCGCGCTGAACAGCAGCTATACGGTGGGTGCCACGCTGGGCAACGCCAAGGTGATCTACAAGGGGGCGGCGCCGGACTTCCGCGAACATGTGGTGAGCGCCAACACCACCAACCACTACCGGGTCTTCAGTGTGTTGAGCAATATTTTCTACTCCAGCGGAACCATCCCGACGGGATCGCCGGTCGAGACCAAGGCCTATCAAGCCGGCGTGATTGTGGAGACGTTCTCCTACACGAACGTCAGCCTGAATACGGACAGCTTCACCAACAAGTCCGGCGGCGCCAACTGGGCCTCGGGCTCCAACTGGGTGCTGGAAACCAGCGGCACGGGCTGGCAGGTGTTCACGAATGACACCCATGACGGGCGGCCGATGTTCTTTACGGCGGCGTCGAACATGGCGACGCTCAGCGGCAACCGGGCCTTTGTGGATCTCAATGGTGACAACCGCTGGGCCAATGCCACCCGCCAGATTCCCACCACCAACAGCGGCGTGATGTATGTCTCCGCCCTGATGGCCTACCGCTACGAGGGCTCCAGCGAGGGCACCGACCGCTGGATGACGATTGCGCTGATGAATGGCACGACCGAGGAACTGGAATTCGGCAAGGTTTGGGGCGCGAACCGCACCTTCACCATTCGCCGCAGCGGGGCCAATGCTGCCAGTTTTTACGCACTCAACCCCTACGGCGACAGCACCAACAACTGGTACTGGGTGGTGCTGAAGTATGACTTTGAAAACGACACCGCCAAGGCCGCGGCCTTCTACCGCGGCGAGAATATCCCGTCGACCGAGCCATCGACGTGGGATGTCGAATGGAGTTCGATGTCCATTACGCAGGTCACGGCGCTGCGCCTGAAGGCCGGCAGCGGAACCGACTGGCTGGGCGGCGGTCTGTTTGATGAAGTCCGCATATCCAGTGTATGGCCGGCGCTGCTGGGCGAGCCGGATCTGATCATCACCCCCGAAGAGAAGAACTTTGGCGAAACGGAGATCGGGCGGACCGACGTGCAACGGTTCTGGGTGGAGAACAACGGCGGGGACAAGGTGCCGCTGAGTGTCACATCCCTGACGCTGGGTGGAACGAACCCGACCAACTTCTTCCTCTCGACCAATATGCTGGGCACGATCGAATACGGGCAGAGCAATTCGTTTACCGTGACGTTTGCACCTCATACCACGCAGACCTACGCGGCAACGCTGTTTGTGACGAACACCTCCGGCGTGAATCCGGTGACGGTGCTGCTGCAGGGCACGGGCATCCCCAGCCAGTTGACCAACGCGCCGGCAGTGGATGACTACTGGGTGGGCGGGACCAACCAGGTGACGGATGCCATGGTGACGTCCGGGGTGTTCTCGGTGGTGATCGATGCCTACCATCCGGCGGGCATCGCCACGGCGAAATATGACCTGCTCAACAGCGCCAGCACCGTGATCCTGGCCGATCAGGCCTTCGAGTCGTGGTCCAGCGCCAACGGGGAAGATTATGTCTTCTCCAATGCCACGCACACCGGCTACTGGCCGGCCACGCCATCGACCAACTATCTGGTGCGGGTGACGCTGATTTCGTCCAATGGCTACGGCGTGACCAATACGGCCTACGGTGTCATGGGCGGGGTGGAATCTACGGATCTGTTTATTTCCGAATACATCGAAGGATCGAGCTACAACAAGGCGATCGAAATCTACAATGGCACCGGCGCGGCAGTGAGCCTCGGCAGCTATACCCTGCGGCTCTACAACAATGGAAGTCCATCGCCGTCCTCGACGATTACGCTCTCCGGTACGCTGGCGGCGGGTGCCGTGTATGTCGTGGCCCACAGCAGCGCCAGCACGGACATTAAAAACAAAGCCGACCAGATCATCGGCAACCTGGACTTCAACGGCAACGATGTGGTGGCCTTGGCGAAGAGCGGCTCCAACATCGATGTGCTCGGCACCATCGGCAGCAGCGCGGACTTTGCCAAGGATGTGACCAAGGTGCGCAAGAGTTCGGTCACGGACGGGGTCACGACCTATGATGCCAGCGAGTGGGATAACAAGGCCAGCGACACGACCAGTTTCCTGGGCGCGCACACGATGGACGGCGGCGCGGTCGGCACACCGATGCGGTTCAAGGTGATTGACGATGATACCGCAGCGCCCGTCATCACGGAACCGCTGGTGAACGGCGCGACCACACCGGCCGGCACGGCGGTTGGCCCCAGCATTGCGATCGGCGATGTGCCGGTCGGCGGCTTCTCCGTGGGCTGGAAGGTGCAGGACACCGATAGCGGCGTATTTGCCGCGAGCAACCACTATACGTTAAAGCGCAGCAATGCGGTGGTGTCGGCCGGCGCGGTGACGGTAGGCGCTAATGGCGATGGCAAGGCGTCGGCGCTGACGGTGAGCACCACCGTGGCGCGGGCCAGCATGATCTGGGGCAACTACGTCTTGAGTCTGGCGGGAGCGGACTATGATCCGGAATGGGTCGGGGACGTGTCCTCCGTCTCGAACATGTACTATTTCGTGATTGAGGCGCCGAACATCAGCCTGCAGCCAACATCGCTGGACTACGGGACGGTGGAGCGCGATACGACGTCGAACCTGACGGTGGTGGTGTCGAACAACGGCAATGCCGATCTGGTGATCGGCAGCATCGGGTTCTCGGGAACGGGCAGCGGCTACTTCAGCGTGGCGTCTCCCGCGGTGCCGCTGACGGTGACGGCGGGCACGGCCTCGAACGTGGTTGTCAGCTTCACCCCGACGGCGGGCGGGACGTTCAGCGTCACCATGACGCTGACGAACAACACGCCGAATGCGGCGGAGGCGACGGTGTCCATCGTGGGCGAGTGCCACGATCCGGAGACGGCGCCGCCGTCCATCTATGACTATGGGGTGGTGGATGCCGAGGGCATGGCCCGAGAGGTGACCGACCACGCGCTGGCGCACGGGGGCGTGACGCTGGACTTCACCCTCTGGCACTACAAGGGAGTCAATCCCGCGAGTGTCACCTATGATTTGGTGGATCCTTCCGGCAACGTGGTCTGGACGAACGGCACGTTCGGCACGGTGACCGAGAGCCTGCTGAACAACAAGACATGCCAGGTGTTCACGGCTACGGCGCCGTCCATTTACCCGGCGGTGACGGGGGTCTATACGGCGCGGGTGACGGCCGTCAGTTCCAATGGTTACGGTGTGACGGACAAGGCCACCTATGATCCGCCGTCTGCGGGTTCCGCCGTGGCGTGGCCGCTGGACCGCTTCTCGCGCGAAAATTCCGTGAACGCTGTCGGCAACGGCTGGCTGCTGGCCAGCACCGGCGAAACCAACGGCAACATCGCCGTCAAGGACCACCGCTTGCAGTTCTACGGCGAGGGCGGGACGCTCGGCAATGGCCGCCTTTCCATCGTGCGGGACATGGCCGGGCGCTATAATACGGCGCTGGCCAACAACAGCGGCACGCTGACGTGGGCGTTCAACTTCTTCTCCGGGCAGAACAACATGATGGGTCTGGGGTCCGGGAAGTACGCGGGCCTGTTCGTGCTGGGGGCCACCACCACAAACTTTGTCAACGGGTATGGCGACGGGTATGCGGTGCGCATCTGCAGCAATCAGGTTGCCCTGGTGAAGTTCACCGGCGGCCTGAATGCCGATACCGACGCCACGGTGATTGGCACGCCGGCCAATCTGGCCGCCAACACCCCGATGGGCGTGCGCGTGGACATGGACCCGGCGACGGGCGCATGGACGCTCTACACGACCAACTGGGGCGGTGACAGTGCGGCGTCGTTCGGCGATCCGCTGACCGCCGCTGAGCTGGCGACCTCGACGGTGGACAGCACCCATCTGGGCACGAAGAATCTGCGCTATGTCGGCTGCTATTGGAACCACGGGAGCGGCACGCCGGGGCCCATCTACGGCGCGACCTTCGATGATGTCCATGCGCCCTATGTGATGCCGACGGCCCCGCTGATGACCTTCCTGGTTTACGACGAGGACCTCACCGGCCCGGTACACAGCGGGTTCAATGTGAACGGACGCCAGTACCCTCAGGCTGCCATCTATCCGGGAGGGCTGAACGTGACCGGACTGGTGGCGGACGCCAACGGCGTGTATGCCGGCGCCAGCAACGTCTGGACGCTGATTAGCAATGGCATGGTGGTGACCTCCGGCACGATGACCATGACGCCGAACACGGATGGCGCGGGGACGTTTGAGGAGCCGGCGGCTTTGTCGGCCAATATCGCATTCAGCTATCTCGATACGACCAACGGCACCTTTACGTTCCGAATCGTCAGTACGGACTACGACACGGACCGCCCGGGCGATTTCCTGAGCGTGACCAACGAGTACACGTTCTACATTACGGACCAGGAGGCGCCGACGCCGCTCAACGTCACGGCGGTGGCCGACGGCATGGAGATGGTGGTGTTGACGTGGGAACGGGGGGTGGCCCAGGAAGTGGTTGTGCTTTGGAGCACGAATCCGATTACGGCCAACGCGCTGGTGCCGGGGCAGACCTACAACCAGAACGACGACGGGCCGGCGGGGACCAAGGTGATTTACCGCGGCACCAACACCTATGTGGTGTCGGGCACAGTGACTAACGGCACCCACACGGAAGTGGTGGTGCCGGAAGGGTCCGTCAACTACTTCCGGGTGTTCGGCGCCAACGGCACGGTATATTCGTCCGAATACGACGAACCGGCGGGGCCGGCCACCACGCTGAAATACGAAGACGGCGAAATCGTGGATCAGTTCGCCTATACCAACAACGTGCTGCTCATGGCCAACGGGCCGGCGACCGGCCAGGGCTGGTCCGGCGGCTGGTTCGGCGACTCCAACTCGGTGCTGATGATTGACGACACCAATCTGCTGCACGGGATTACGATGTATCCAGACCCTTATGCCAACAAGTTGCAATGGGCGCCGAATTCGCAGATGAAGACCAATGTCGAAGTGACCCGCAAGTTGGCGGTCCAGCGCAGCGGGCGGACATTCATCGCCTTTATGATGAACTACAAGGTCAGTTGCAACGATGACCAGTTGAACAACAAGTATGTGGGCTTGTCCCTGATGAGCGGGGCGGCGGCCGACAAGGAGGAAATCTTCTTCGGCAAGCTTTATGGTCACGACAAGGATGCGGGCATCAATGTGCCGGGGGTGAGCGATTACGTTTCACACACTCCTAACTATGCCCTGGAAGGGAAACACTTCTGCGACTATATGATTGTGGGCGAATGGGACCCGTCCATCAAGACGATCCGGATGTGGGCGTTCTATCAGGGCGACACCAACGCCATCCCGCAGGAGTACACCAACGCGCCGCCGATTGCGACGTTCAGCAATGACACCTTCAACATCGGCACCATCACCGGCATCCGGCTGGCGGCGGGGATGAAGGCAGATGACACCAACTCGCTGGATCACGTGTACTTCGACGAGGTGCGCGTGGGCGGCACGTGGGATGAAGTGCTTAACTTCAACTATCCGAAGGCGATGAACTTCCGCGCCGGCGTGGTCATCAACGGGACGAACTACGTTTCGGACGGCGAGCTGTCCGAAACCGACAAGAGCTGGCCCATCAGCTATACGCTGTACCACCGCACGGGCGTGACCAACGCCTCGTTTAACATCATCACCAATGTTAACAGCACGAACGGGCTGTACACCCCCGCGCTGAATTTGCTGCTGGACCCCGCCGACGCCGACCCCACCGACAAGTATCGCGACTTCACCAATCTGGTGACGAAGCGGGTGGACACCAACCTCGTGACGCTGGGGGTCTATACCTCCCGCGTGTGGATGACCGCCGTCAGCGGAAAGGCCACCAACACCCTCTACATGGAGGGCATGGCCGGCGCCACCGATTTGTTCTTCGGCGAGTTCGGCGAAGGCCGCCGGTGGGACAAGTATGTGGAAATCTACAACGGGACCGGCGGTTCCGTTAACTTGGGCGACTATATGATGGCGATGAAGCGCAATAGCTATACCGCGCCATGGGAGCAGTGGTACCGGCTGCCAGCTACCAATCTCGACCACGGGAAGACCATCCTGATTCTGAACGGGGAGAAGGAAAATCGTACCCATCCGGACGCCACGCTGGGTGAGATGACCAATGCTCTGATTGCGGCTGGCATACCATATATCATCACCACCAACAATGTGTTGCAGGTGAGCGGGGATGATCCCGTGGGCCTCTTCAAGGCAACGGACACCACCAACTGGATTGATATGTGCGGTATCGCGCCGCATGGCGGTACGGAAGAGAGATACATCATGCGCCGGTTGGAGGACGCGGAAGTGCCGCGGCCGGCGCCGTTGCTTGTGGACACCAACCAGTGGGATTACCGCGATTGGGCGAAGGATCCGGTGTACGACAATCCCGCCTACACGAACTTCCTGGCGACGGCTGGGCAGTACGACCGCAACGTGGGCTTGGGCGGGTACATCACGTTCACGGTGTATGATGATGACACCCTGCCGCCGGCGATGGGGACCAACAACGTCCTGATGGTCGGGACGGAGGCGCCTTACACGTCGCTGGCGCCGACCAGCGGGGTGGTTGAGGTGGTGCTGACGGCGTGGAACTTTACCAATGCCGCGCCTTGGGGCGGGAGTCTGATTACGAACGGCACCGTCACTTGCCATCCGGGCTATACGAACGAGTCGCCCGGGCTGGTGCACACCAACCACAGCGGCACCAGCGAAAACGACATGTTCGGTCCCTATGACTCGCCCAATGCCGGCGTGGTTCAACTGGCCAACATCGGCACTTACTTTACCCCGGCGGAGACGGCGTGGATTCAGTACGAAATGGAATTGACCAGCGCGGACGACATGGTCCTGTCATGGGCGGAGGTTGGCGGGGCTAACGGGTTCAACACCGCGCGACTATCGTGGTCGGCCGACGGCATCAACTTCCATACCGACCCGGCCTGGCCGGCGTGGAATCCGTGTCAGGGCAGCGCATGGAGCACCCGCTACGCCGAATTCAAGGATGTGGTGACGCCCGGCCTGTCGAAAGTGTACATTCGGGTCAATCTCGGGCCGGGCTATGGAGCGGCCAACGGGTACTACCGGATGGACAACGTGCAGTTGACGGGCTATCCGCAGGAATTCGTGGTGACGGACGGCCAGATTGCGGCCTCCGGCAACAAGATGCAGTTCCAGGCCAATCTGTACGACACGAACAGCGGGTTGAACAAGGCCAAGGCTACGATGTCGCTGGAGGGTGTCGCGGGCACCCGGGTTTCCGCCAGAGATGTCGGCGACGGCACCAGCACCAACGACACGATGTGGTGGGAGCTGTCGTTAACCCCCGACCAAATCACGGACTATGTCAACGCTTCGCTGTCGGGCAAGGGTTTCTCATTCAACGTGCAGGCGCCGGACCTGGATGCGGACCGGCCGGGGGATGAGGCCTGGCTGAACGGCCGGATTGGGCAGGTGCGCGTGCTGGACGACGACACCAAACGTCCGAAGCTGACACTGACGAGCATGAAGCCGCTCTCCAGCATTCTGGCGCAGTGGGCACAAATGACCGATACGAATTCACTGCTGCCGACCAAGTCGGATGCCGGCGTGGATGCGATGCAGCTGAGGACAAAATCGAGAACCGACGCTCCCAAATACCCGGGCTTTTCGCGGGAGCCGGTGACGCCCGACGGTTACCACTACATTGAAGCCTGGGCGTGGCATGGCCAGCAGAAGTGCTGGTTGATTGAGGTGACGCCGGAGGCCGACATGGCGCTCACGAATCTGACCTTCACGGCTCTCATGCACCGGACCAACGGCGTGTCGTCCTACCGCATTGATCACTATGTGGAGGACGTGTTGAAGGAGACCATTCTGGAGCAGACCTACTGGGTGGCGCCTCCGGGCGTGCTGGACCCGACGGAGTGGTACACGCGCAGCCATAGCTGGGCCCCCGACGAGGTGGTGCTGGAGGCCGGCAAGGTCAACCAAATCCGCATCTACGGGCTGGGTTCGAGCAACTTCGGCGCCCGGTGGCGAATTTCCGAGCTGACCCTGTGGCAGGCGGCGATGAGCGACGACGGCGTGCTGGAAGTGACCGACGCCGAATTCACGTCCGGCTCCTTCAAGCTGACGGGGAATGCGTGGGATCCGGATAGCGGGATTGCTTCCGTCACCAATGCCACGGCCAACAAGCGGCCGATGTTCTCGCTCAACGCGCCGGACGGCGGGGTGTTCGTGACCAACCAGTTGTTCCAGTTCGCGAGCCCAGTGGCCGATGGCGGCGCGACGACCAAGGAGGCCGGAGCCTTCGACTGCCCTCTGCCGGAGCCGGTCTATACCAATGTCATGCTGGGCGCCTATACCGGCGAGGCCCATGTGTGGGACCATGACCACGATAGGACCGACGACGACCTGTTGCTGCGGGGCGATTTGGCGATGTACGTGGTGGACAACGACGTCGGGGTGCCAAGCACGGTCGGTGTCGTCCGGGTGAATGGCGAAATCGTTCCGGAAACCGCGCCCACTCGTCACAATGTGGCTTGGACCAATCAGCCCGAGTTCATCGTCAGCTTCGACAGCGCGGCGGTGGATCGGGACCCCGGGGCTAGCTACAGCGACAAGCAGCGCGCCGTCACCGGAATTGGCGAATACCGCGTGGCCACCGACGCCAACATCAACACCCTGACCCCCAGCAACCGGGCGACGCTGGGCCGGCCCTATCCGGTGGCGACGACCGATGGGGCGCTGGCCAACTACGGGTTTGAAATGCCCTTGCAGGGGTGGGCGACAGATGCCAATTGCACATATCAGAGCCTGGCGGAGGACCCGGATTTGGTGCGCGAAGGCATGTACAGCCTCAAGCAGAACAGCGGCGGAGTGGCTTCCCAGGTGTTCAAATTCCGCAACACGGCCGGGACCGCGCCGAAGATTTCCGTCTCGGGCTGGTATCGGTCCGCGCCCGGCGCGACGTTCCGGGTCGAGGCCTTTACCACCAATGATTTGGTCACCCCCGTGGCGACCAGAAATCTCAATCTGGCTTCCGCCGGAGCATGGAGCACGTTCCAGTACCCCGCGGAAGACCTGGGCAACGGCCAGGTGGAAGTCATCAAGGTTTCCCTGGTGAATGGCGCCGGCGGCGCAACCTACTGGGATAACATCCGGTTCTCCGTGGACATCGGTGACAACAAGCCTTCGATGCGCTTTTTGGCTGGAACCGAAAATCAGGGGGTGAGCAACCCGCAGTATGTATATGCGGTGGATGCGGACAACAACCGTCTCGGCGACCGTCTCGCGGGCGAGGCCAAGCCCTTCTATATCGCCTACGACGTGACGCCGCCCACGCAAATTCGATTGCTTTCGGCCGGTACCGGCGCGACGACGGAGACGGTGGACGATCCCACCACTCAGTTCGATTTGCGCTGGTACACCAGTTATGGCGGTCGGAACGTGGGTCCGGATGATCCGAATGACAACAACCACCCGACGAAGGTGACCACGGATACCGATTTGCTCTCGCCTTGGATGACCTACAAGATTTACTTCGGCACGTATAACACGCTGGACGTGCCGGAGGATGACAGTCCGTACAGCGAGGATACGGGCTTTGTGTACAACAACTACATCAAAAACAATGCGTATCGGGCCTGGTCGAATGTCACCGCGTTTTCGGCGATTGAGGACCAGTCCACGACGCTGACGAATTACAGCGCCCTGACGAATATGACTCAGACGGGCACCACCATCTATAGCAACCGGCTCTACGATCTCGATTTCGATCAGGACTACATCGTGATTGTGGTCGGCGTGGATAAGGCCGGCAATGAAGGCGACGCGGGAATCTATAGCTGGGCCACCAACAACACCATCAAGTTTGCGCTGACCCGCGGCTGGAAGTTGCCCAAGGCGAGCGCGCTGGCGGCTTTCCCGGGCGCGCCCTCTCTGGGCGACACCAATCGCCTGTCGGCCATGGGAATCGCCTGGACGGCTGCCGGTCCGACTAATCAGTGGGGCCAATACACCATGGTCACCAAGGATTATGACATGATTTATTGGGACAGCACCGGCTTCCGGGACAGTTCCAATAACGTGTGGCAACTGGTTGGCACGGTCAACAGCAACTGGTACGCCGATGATGGCGGTCAGGCGCGCGCCCGCGGTAATATCCGCTTCTACCGGGCGTCCTATAAGGATCGCTGGAGAAAGGAACTCCAGGTTGGCGGCCAAACCGTGAAACAGCGTCCGCTGGCCAGCGAAGAAGTCTATGCCATGCACAACGTCATCCTTTCGGGCGGCCAGAACTTTGTGGCCTTGCATGGTGTGCCGTATTCGAACTCCTTCGCCGCGGTCTTTGGCGATACGAATACGTTCCCCGGCGGAACGTCCGCCTCGCCGGGCAGCGGCGCCACCGTCGTGGAATTCTACTCGCCCGGCACCAATGCGCTCACATCTGAACAGTACTGGCTCAATACGGCCGGCGAATGGTGGAGAGCGGGCGGCATCGAGGTGACGCATACGGTCTTGACCAACCGCAACTTCTTCACGCGCGGGTTCTCCATCCACCTGCCCAGCCCGCTGCCGGAGGCGTATGTCACCACCAATGCGTTCGACTCCCGCATGTACCGGGATGAAGAACAGCAACGCATCCCGGTGCCGGCCATGGTGTGGTCGCCCATTCTCCAGGTGCCGACCAACGACTTTAGTCAGACCATCTACACCGGCGAGACCGTGGGACGTGTCAAGACGTGCGTGTATAACCTGACGGCGCTGCGTCTGCCGGTGGCGGCGCATCCCAGTCAGATGCGCCTGCTGGAATGCGGGTTTGTCCGCGCGGGGAATTATGCCGATGGCGACCTCATTTACACCATTAATACCAGCACCAAGGATGTGCTGTCCGGACGCGGAATCTGGTGCGATAACGATGGTGTGTGGCGTTTTGCCGACAAGAACTCCGGCCGCGTTCCGGGTGGTTACTTCAAGCCCAACGATGTCATCATCATCGTCTCGCGCAACAAGGTGGGGAATGGCTCCTGGGTCTGGACCTATAGCCCGACCCACTTCTACACCCTGCCGACGCGATGGATGGGAAATTAGCCGGGCAATCGAGCGAAATGGTTATCGGGCCGCGGCGCCGCTGGACGGCGGCGCGGCCTATAACTTTTCTTGCAGGAGGGCGGCGCAGGCGCGCATGTCCGCCACGCGGTGGGTTGCGGCCGTTGGCATATCCGTTGGCTCCACCAGCACGGTGACAGCCACGCCGGCGCGCTGGCCGGTCAGCACGTCGGATTCACGGTCGCCAATCATCCAGGAGCGCGCCACGTCCAGATGGTGGCGCTCCGCGGCCTCCAGCAACATGCCGGGGTTGGGTTTGCGGTGGGGGTGCGCGGGATCGTCCGCGGTGCAAACCAGAATATCCAGCAGGGCCAAGCCCTCGGACGCCAATTCATCGCGCAGATGCTGGTGCATGGCCGCCAACTGTTCCGGCGGGGTGATGCCGCGGGAAATGCCGCGCTGATTGGTGACAATCACGGCCGGGTATCCTTTCGCGGCGGCCACGCGAATGCATTCGACAAAGCCGGGGCGAATGTGGAAATCGTCCAGATGATTGACATAGCCCGGGCCCGGACTACGGTTGGCCACGCCATCGCGGTCAAAAAAAATGCAGGGACGCCGCGGCGAATTCCTCATGGATTAATAGCCTGTTCCGCGGAAGATGGTGCCGAATGTTTTCAAGATAATCTTGAAATCCAGCCCCAGTGACCACGTGTCAATATATTTCAGGTCCAGCCGCATCCATTCCTCAAAGGGCAAGTGGTTGCGCCCGCTGATTTGCCAGAGGCAGGTGCATCCCGCGCGCATGGAAAGCCGCCGGCGCTGCCAGCTTTCATATTGTTCCACCTCGGCGGGAATGGGGGGGCGCGGGCCCACGATGGACATGTCGCCAATCAGGACGTTCCAGAGCTGGGGCAGTTCGTCGAGCGAATAACGCCGCAGCCAGCGGCCCACCGGCGTCACCCGCGGGTCATCCTTGATTTTGAATACCGGCCCGCTGACCTCATTGAGGTCTTCCAGAGTGTCGCGCATATTCTCTGCGTCCGGCACCATGGTGCGGAATTTATACATGCGGAACGTTCGCCCGCGAAGCGTCGAACGAATTTGGCTGAAAAAAATGGGGCCGGGGGAGGTGAGCCGTATGGCCAGCATGATTCCCAGAAACAAGGGCGACAGCACAATCAAGCCAACGGCGGATAGAATGATATCCATCAGGCGCTTGAACATCAGCGACCAGGCGGATTTTGCGGTGGAACTGTAGATGAGCATCGGCTCGCCGGCGATTTCATCCAGACTGATTTCTGCGATGGTGCTTTGCAGGAAGTCGGCCATCAGCCAGGCTTCAATGCCTTCGGTTTCGCATTGGCGAATGATGGCGGTGGTCGTTTCCGTCGTGAGGCCGTGGGAGAGGAGAATTACGGCATCCACCACGGTGCTGTGCAGAACCGTGGAGAGGTCGTCCGGCGAACCCAAATGCTGAATATCGGGTGGCGTTGTTTGACCGGGCGGCGTGAGAAAACCGACCATTTCAAAATCATGGGCGCGATCCGGGTGGCGCAACCACGCTAAAACAGATGTGGCCTGTTCGCCGCTGCCAACCAGCAAAATCCGGCGGCGGGGACTCCGGCCAGCCAGAAAGGGTTGCACATAATTGGCCCGGATGCCAATGGCCGCAATCGTATAGATGCAGTGAATGGCCAAAATGGTGCGGGGAATCATGTGCAGGCGGAGCACATACAGCAGGCCCAGCAGTATCGCGAAGCTCAACAGACTGGCGCGAGTGACTTGTTGCCAACGCCGGACAGGCGACACCCCGATGATCTGGCGATACAGCCCGGAAAAATCCAACACAAAGCCATAAACCGGCACAATCAGTATGTAGAGCCAGGAGTTGGACCAGAACATGTCGAAAATGGCAAACGTGCCGGCGGGGAACAACCATGCCAGAACTTTGTGCGTGGCAAGCGCCAGCAACAGTGTGACCGCCACCAGAACGGCATCCGTGAACGCCGCCACTTCCGATTGAAATTTGAAAGTCCTACGTAACATCGCTGTTCAAATGTACCCTAGCAGGAAGCCGAGGGCCTCACCAACTGTAATTTTATGCTCAATCTACTGCAGGCGTGCCAAGTCTTCGCGCAGGAATGCGAGCACATCCTGGAACCGTTTCAGATTCTCGGGACTGACGCGCGAAAGTGTTTCATGCGCATCATACATCAAAGCCGTCAAGTCGAGAGCTGTGTTCCGTTCGGCTTCGACGGGTTGCAGACTCGCCGTCAAATGAGATAAGTCGCCCAGTCCGTCGGGCAGATGGCCGGCGGGATAGATTTTGAGCAGACGATCAATCCCCAAGCCCTTGAGCAATGCCGCCGGAGCTGGCCCCAGATTGATTAAAACCAATGCGGGTTGGCCGTCCTTGCCCGCCGTTCGCCCAAGGCCTGCCAGAGTGCCCATGAAACTGCTGTCCATGGTTCGGCAATTTGCCATGTCCACCACCACCAAGGCGCTGTCGGACAGGCGCGCGGCTTGCACGGCCTGCTTGAAGGCCGGCGCCAATTTGAAGTTGGCCATGGTGGGTACGACAACCAATGTGCAGCCATCCACGGTTGCGGCCAAAACTTGAGTGAGTGGGGGCGTCACTGCCATGAGCAAAAACGTATCACGCCCATTGGCGTTGTGTCAACGGGACCGCGACGGCCTAGCGATTGCGCGGACGGAATGAGGATTCGCGCGCCAATTGCTCAAACAAGGCCTTTTCCTGCGGCGTCGGATATTTGGGAATCGCGATGCGCAGGGTGACAAAAATATCTCCCCGTGTGCCGCGCTTGTTGGGCAGGCCTTTGCCGGCCAGCCGCAGACGTGCGCCGCCCTGTGTGCCCGGCGGGATGGTCAGGACAGCCGTGCCTTCCAGCGTGGGCACATGAACTTTCGCGCCCAGTACAGCTTCCCACGGGGCGATGGGCAGCGATAGGTCCAAATCGTGGCCGTTGAGCTTGAAAACCGGATGCGGCGCCACATGCAAATTCAAATACAGGCTTCCGCCGTCTTCCCCTTGGCCGGAAAGCCGGATGCGCGTGCCCTCGGTGGCGCCCGCCGGAATGCGTACCTGAAACGTCCGCGCCTGAGAACCCGCGCCGCTCGTATTCGGCATCTGGAGCGTAATCGTCTTTGGCGCGCGGCTGAATAATTCTTCCAGCGACACCGTCAGGTGTGTCTCATAGTCGCGTCCCCGGGGGGTGAAGCCTTGGCCGCCCATGCCGCCGGTGGGGTCAAACCCGCCGAAGTCGGCAAACGGACTGCCGCCGCGCCGCGAATGCGCGGATTGCCGTGTCGCGCCTTCCCAATCGCCGAAAATCGCCGAAAAGAAATCGCTGAAATCGCCGCCGGAGCCGCCAAATTCAAAGCGGATGCCGCCGGGCCCGCTCTGCGTGCGCCGGAAGTCGCCCCAGCCGGGCGGCGGCGTGAAGTCCTGACCGGACTTCCAATTCGCGCCCAGCGCGTCATAGCGCTTGCGTTTTTCGGGGTCGGAGAGGACTTCATTGGCTTCATTGATTTCCTTGAAGCGCGCCTCCGCGCCCGGCGATTTGTTGATATCCGGGTGATATTCACGCGCTAATTTGCGGTAGGCCTTTTTAATGGCCTCCGGCGAGGCGTCGCGCGCCACGCCCAGCACAGCATAGTAATCACGGTATTTCATGGAATTCTCCCGTTGAAGATACGGCAAAACTCTGCCGGGAGCAAAATATTCTTTGCGCCAGAGCATTGACGTCGCGGGGCAGGGGCTGGTATGTTGGGCTCGATTTCACAACCGGCGCACCCGTGGTGAAATTGGCAGACACGTAAGATTCAGGTTCTTATGCCCTTAAAAGCGTGTGGGTTCGAATCCCTCCGGGTGCACCATCTTTGCCCGTGCTTGTGTTGCGCGGGCTTTTTTGTTGAAATAGCAATTCAGGAACTGCCGACTACATGGCTGAACGCTACATATCCGAAACCCTGAACCGCGCGGACGCGGAGTTTGAACTGACTCTGCGCCCGGGGCGCTTTGCCGATTTTGTCGGTCAGGCCAAAATCCGGGAGCGGCTGGAACTGAGCGTGGCCGCCGCCCGCGGGCGTGGCGACATCATGGATCACGTTTTGCTCAGCGGCCCCCCCGGCCTTGGCAAAACGACGCTGGCCTACATCCTGGGCGCGGCCATGGAAGCCAATGTCAAGGCGACCTCCGGCCCGGTGCTGGCCAAGCCGGCCGATTTGGCCGGCATGCTGACCAATCTTGAAAAGGGCGACATCCTCTTCATTGATGAAATTCACCGGATTCAAAAAAGCGTGGAGGAATATCTCTATTCCGCGATGGAGGATTTCGCGATTGATATTGTGCTGGATCAGGGCGTCAACGCCCGAAGCGTGCGCCTGAATCTGCCGCGCTTTACGCTAGTGGGCGCCACCACGCGCAGCGGCTTGCTCAGCGCCCCGCTGCGTTCACGCTTTGGCACCTCGAACCGACTGGATTACTATTCGACCGAAGAGTTGTCCCAGGTTGTGAGTCGCTCCGCCCGAATCCTGAATGTGGATTTGTGCGAAGACGGCGCCCATGAAATCGCCCGCCGCTCTCGTGGCACCCCGCGCATTGCCAACAACCTGTTGCGTTGGGTACGTGACTACGCCCAGGTGCGGGCCGATAATCGCATTGACCGCGAGGTGGCCGACCAAGCTCTCGCCATGCTCGACGTGGACCAGCAGGGGCTGGATGAAATGGATAAACGCATCCTCTCGACCATTGTCGAAAAATTTAACGGCGGCCCCGTCGGGTTGAACACCATTGCGGTTTCGGTGGGCGAAGAGCCGGACACGATTGAAGAAGTTTATGAGCCGTACTTGATTCAGCAGGGGTTGTTGGCGCGCACGCCCCAAGGGCGAACGGCAACGGCGGCGGCCTATCAAATGCTGGGGCGCACGCCCGCCACAGGCACACAAGGAGAACTTTTGTGAATGTCCTCGTCACCGGCGCAGCCGGGTTCATCGGTTTTCATGTCAGCCGCGCCTTGTTGGAGCGGGGCGACACCGTCACGGGTTTTGATTGCGTGAACGACTATTACGATGTCGGCCTGAAGGAAGCGCGGCTTGCGCTCCTGCGACAGATGTCCGGTTTCACCTTCGTCAAGGGCGCGCTGGAAGATGCCGCCGCCGTGAATGCCCTGTTCACGGACGCCCCTTTTGACCGCGTGATTCATCTGGCGGCTCAAGCCGGCGTGCGCTACTCGCTCAAAAATCCCCACGCTTATTTGCAAAGCAATTTGGCGGGATTTCTCAACATTCTCGAAGCCTGCCGCCATGCCCGCACCCCACACCTGACGTATGCCTCCAGCAGCTCCGTGTACGGCTTGAACAGCCAGCAGCCCTTTTCCGTTCACGACAACGTGGACCATCCCATTTCCCTCTATGCCGCCACCAAAAAGGCGAATGAGCTGATGGCGCACACCTACTCCCACCTGTACCAGCTTCCCACCACCGGCCTGCGCTTTTTCACCGTCTATGGCCCTTGGGGCCGCCCGGACATGGCCCTTTTCCTCTTCACCAAGGCCATTCTCGCCGGCAAGCCCATTGATGTCTATAACCACGGCAAAATGCGGCGCGATTTCACCTATATTGATGACATCGTTCAGGGCGTCGTGCGCACCAGCGATCAGATTGCCGCGCCCAATCCGGACTGGGATGCCGCGCGCCCCGATCCGAGCAGCAGCCCCGCGCCGTACCGGCTGTATAACATCGGCAACAACTCGCCCGTCGAATTGGACCACTTTATTGCCACCATCGAAGCGGCTCTGGGGCGCACCGCCACCCGCAACCATCTGCCCATGCAGCCCGGCGATGTGCCCGCCACCTGCGCCGATGTGGACGCTCTCCAACGCGCGGTCGGCTTTGCGCCGGCCACTCCTCTCGAAACGGGCATCGCCCGCTTTATTGAATGGTATCGGGACTATTACAAGGTATAAGACGGCATGGCTACGACGATTCTAATCGGCGCCCAGTGGGGCGATGAGGGCAAGGGCAAAATCATTGACGTTTTGACCGAACGCGCCACGTGGGTGGTGCGCGCGCAGGGCGGCAACAATGCCGGCCACACCGTTGAAGTCGGCGACGAAAAATTTGTGCTGCATCTGGTGCCGTCGGGTGTGCTCCACGCCGGCAAGCGCTGTGTCATCGGCAACGGCGTGGTGCTGGATCCCGTTTCGCTGGTGGAGGAAATTGACGGCTTGACCGCGCGCGGTTTCCCCGTGGCGGAGCGCCTGCACATCAGCGATCGCGCCCACGTTGTTTTCCCTTATCACCGGATGCTCGACGCGCAAGGCGAGGCTCGCCGCGCCAAGGGCGAGCAAATCGGCACCACGCAACGGGGAATCGGTCCGGCCTACGGCGACAAAGCCGCCCGGTTCGGCCTGCGCATGGCGGACTTGCTGGACCCGGAATTTCCGACGTTGCTCACCTCCCGCGTGGCCGAAAAAAATCGCGCTCTGGCCGCGCTGGGCGCGCCCACCGTGGATGCCGCCGAAATACTGGCGGCCACGCAAAAGGCCATGAAAACCCTCGGCCCGCTGGTGTGTGACACCGTGCCCTTGCTCTATGATGCGGTCGCCCGTGGCGAGGAAATGCTCTTCGAGGGCGCGCAGGGGATTTTGCTGGATATTGACTTTGGCACGTATCCCTACGTCACCAGTTCCAATGCGGCCAGCGGCGGCGCTTGCACCGGCTCCGGCGTACCGCCCAACCGCATGGACCGCGTGGTGGGTGTCCTGAAAGCCTACGTCACCCGCGTGGGCGAGGGGCCATTCCCCACGGAGCTGCACGATGCCACCGGCGAAGAATTGCGCCGCGTGGGCAACGAATTTGGCGCAACGACCGGGCGTCCGCGGCGCTGCGGATGGTTTGATGCCGTCGCCGCGCGCCACGCCGTGATGACATGCGGCGTGGATGAATGGGCCTTGACCAAGCTGGACGTGCTCGACGGATTCGCCACGCTCAACATTTGCACCGCCTATGAACTTGACGGCCGGCGGATTGCCCACTTCCCGGCCAACGTGCGCGAATTGGCCCGCTGCAAGCCTGTTTATGAAGAACATCCCGGCTGGCAGGCCTCCACTCGCGGCGCCAAGCGCTTGGAGGATTTGCCGCCCGCCGCGCAAACATATATTGCCCGCCTGGAAGAGCTTACCGGTGTGCCGGTTGGCATCCTGTCCCTCGGTCCCCGGCGCGCGGATACCATCCTGCGAGGAGTCCACGCGTGAGCGCCTCTGCCGACCAGCCGAAAGTGCCCCGACACGTGGCCGTCATCATGGATGGCAACGGCCGCTGGGCCGAAAAGCGTGGCCGCCCGCGCCTGTTTGGACATCGTGCCGGCGCGGAATCCCTGCGCGCGGTGCTGCGCGCCTGCCGCGACCACGGCGTGGAATACCTCACGGTCTATGCCTTCAGCACCGAAAATTGGGTTCGTCCTGCGGATGAAGTTTCCGGCCTGATGTCGTTGTTGAAAACATTTTTGAAAAAAGATGAACACGAGCTGCACGAAAATCAGGTGCGCTTGCTCGCCACGGGCCGCTTGCAGGACTTGCCCGATTCCGTCCGCGAAGAGTTGGAACGCGTCATCGCCGCCACGCGCGATTATCGCAAAGGCAACTTGATTCTCGCGTTGAGCTATGGTGGTCGCGCGGAAATCGCGGATGCCGTTCGCGCCATTGCCGCGAAAGTTCGCGCCGGCCAACTCGACCCGGAAACGATTGACGAGAAAAGCATCGCGGCGCACCTCTATTTGCCGGATGTTCCCGACCCCGATTTTCTTATTCGCACCAGCGGCGAGTTGCGTCTGAGCAATTTTCTGCTGTGGCAGCTTTCTTACGCTGAATTTTATTTTACGGAGACGCTCTGGCCCGACTTTCGCGAGGCCGAGTTCGCCGAGGCGCTGGCCGAATACGCCCGCCGTCACCGCCGCTATGGAGCCCACGCATGAGTTTTCCCGGTATTGCCCATCGCTTAATCAGCGGAATTTCCATGGCGGTGCTGCTGTTCACCGCGCTATTTTGCCTGCCGGATATTGGCGTGCCGTTTATTCTGGCCGCGCTGGCCGCGATTATGGCGCTGGAGTTTTACCAGATGCTGGCCGCAGGCGGTGTGCCCACCTTCAGCCGCTATGGCACGATTGGCGTGGTCGCGCTGGTGGGGGTCACGTGGTGGGCCGGCGTGACGGAGAGCGGGGGAGCCGACGGCAGTTGGGATGCCGTGGTGTTGTTCCTCATCACCATCGGCATTTTCTTGCGCCAGTTTCCGCAGAAAAACAATCCGCATCCGTTGCGCACCATTGGCGGCACGCTCTTTGGCGTGCTGTACGTTGGCCTGCTCTGGAACTTTCTGACCAAACTGCTGCTTTTCCAGCGGCCCGTTCCCCCGGAATCCAGCATCTATATGCCCGGACGCTGGTTGCTGTTGTATGCCCTTTTTGCCGCCAAATTCTCGGACATCGGCGCCTACTTGATTGGCTGCAAGTTTGGCCGCCACAAGTTGATTCCCCGCATTTCGCCGGGCAAGTCGTGGGAAGGCGTATTCGGAGGCATTTTCACCGGCACGCTCTCATGCGTGATTTTGACGTGGTGCCTGAGTGACGTCTATCGCGCCTTTCACATCACGCCGTTGCGGGCCATTCCGCTGGGCATCTTCTTGTGCGTGTGCGCGATTGTCGGCGACTTGACTGAATCGCTCTTCAAGCGCGCCGCGAACGTCAAGGATTCCGGGGGCGTCATCCCCGGCATGGGCGGCCTGCTTGACGTTCTCGACAGCATTCTGTTCGCCGTCCCGGGCCTGTACCTGTACCTCCGGCTCGTGGCATGACATCACCCCTGACCTCTGAACTCTGACCCCTGAACTCTCTCTTTTAAATTTCCATGATGGCTCTACTTTACATTTGCACGATTATCCTGCTTTTCAGCGCCAGCATTTTTGTCCACGAATTGGGCCATTATCTGGCGGCGCGCGCCCTGGGTTTTGTGGTGGATACGTTTTCCATCGGCATGGGGCCGGCGATTTGGAAGCGTCGTGTCGGCGAAACCACCTGGCAAATCGGCGGGATTCCGTTCGGCGGCTTTGTCGCGCTGCCCCAAATGGACCCCAACGCGTTTCTGGAAACCACGCATAACGACAAAAAGCGGGAACTGCCCCGCCTGCCGCCTTGGAAGAAAATCGTTGTGGCGGTTGCCGGAGCCACCGGCAACATCATTTTTGCTTTTCTGCTGGCCGTTGTCGTCTGGCTGGTCGGCAAACCTTCTTCGTTGCAGGAGCAGAACGCTATCATCGGCTATGTAGCCACCAACAGCCCCGCCCTGAATTTGGGTGTGGCGCCGGGCGATGAAATCCTCACCATCCATCAGCGCCCGGTGCGCAATTGGAATGACATTCTCGAAAGCGTCGCCCTCGCCCCGGAAGGGAATATCATCGCCGACGTGCGCGCCGCGGATCAAACCGTGCGCACGCTGGAGCTGGCCACGCGCAAACATCCGCTTGGCGTGCGCACACTGGACGGCATTGAGGGGATGGACCCTTGCCTGGTGGCCGCCGTCATGCCCGGTTCCGGCGCGGAAGCCGCCCAGTTGCAGGCCGGCGACCAAATCCTGCAGGTGAACGGGTTGCGCGTGTTCAGCCGCGGCCATTTGAGCCAGTTGGTGGAAGAGTTCAGCCCGCAACCGATGCAGTTGACCGTGCTGCGGGCGGGCAAGAACATTCAGGCGACCGTCAGCGCGCATTACGATGCCGAGCTCAAGCGCAACTTGATTGGCATTCAGTTCAATACGTTGAGCGATTTGGATTTCACCACGCGCGCGCATCCGACGCCCTGGGAGCAAATACGCGCCCACGCCATCGCCCTCTTTTCGTTTTTGCGCGCGTTGAGCCGGCCGTCCACCAGCGGCGCGGCCGCCGGTGCGGTGGGCGGTCCCGTCATGATTCTCTACATGCTCTGGCTGATGCTGAAAGCCAGTTTCATTCTCGGCGTTTGGTTCACGGGCCTGTTGAACGTTCAGCTCGCCATCATCAATCTGTTGCCGATTCCGATTCTCGACGGCGGCCATGTGGTGATGAATCTTTGGGAATGGGTGACGCGCCGTCCGGCGCCCGCCCGCCTCGTACACGCATTGGCGAATCTTTTTGCGCTGTTGTTCATCACGCTCTTTGTCGTGCTGGTTTTCCGCGACAGCGCGCGGTTCATCGCCCCCATTTTTCGGCCGTAATTCCGTCGGCGGGGTGGGGCGGAGGTGTCTGTCAGCAAAAATAGTTTTGTGCCTGCTGTAGCTGTGGCATAATACCTGATTACTGATTTTGATTTTTAGTGAAACCGAAATGTAGATAAATGGCGGGCCGTAGCAAAAAACGACGAAATGTGTCGCGGACAGATGTTCTTCGCGCCGCCGCGCGAAAGTCTGCCCGGCGGCAGCATGCGCGGCGGCGGGTGGGGGGCTTGCTGGTGCTGCTGATTGGTCTGCCCGCCCTGATTGCGGGTCTGATTCTGGGCGCGCGCGCGGCTTGGATGGGGCTGTTTCTGGAAAATGATTATTTTCTCATTCGCGCGATTGAAGTGACCACGGATGGCGAATTGAGCCGGGCCGATATTCTCGAATACGCGGGTGTTCAAGAGGGGATGAATTTATTTGCCGTTCGCCCCGCCGACATGCGCGCGAGTTTGCAGACCGTTCCGGTGATTGCCTCCGCGCAGGTTGGCCGACGGCTTCCGGATGCCCTGGTCATTGAGGTCATCGAGCGCGTGGCGGTCGCGCGTCTGGGCCGCCCCGGTGCGGGCAGCCCGCTGGCGGTGGACGCCACTGGCCATGTCCTCGGCCCCAGCTCCGTGCGCCCGTCTTTGCCGGTCATTCTGGGTGTGCGCGATACCGGCCTGCGGCCGGGCGACATCGTGAAAGACCCGTTGTTGGAAGCCGCGCTTTCGGTCTTGGCGATTTGCCAGCAGCCGGAGCTACGAACGGACTTGCTGGTGGCCACCGTGGATGTCGGCAACGCCGATCAACTCGAAGTTGGCTTGGCCACCGGCGAAAGAGTGCTGCTGTCCTACGACCGGCTGGCGGAAAAACTCAGCCGCCTGAAACATATGCGCGAGGCCGCCCGTCGCAAGAATCTCGACTTGTGCGTGTATGACATGACGGCGGACCGGAATTACGCCGGCCGCCCGGCCGCGACGTCAACGGAGGAACGATGAGTATGGATCCAATCGTCGGACTGGAAATCGGCACCAGCCGGGTGCGGGTGTTTGTGGGCGAGACGCGCGAGGATGATGCCCTCATGATTACCGCCGTGGGCGAGGTGCCCAGCAGCGGCATGCGCAAAGGCGAAATGTTTCATTTCGACAGCGTCAATACCTGTCTGGAAACCGCGCTGAATCAGGCGGAGGAAGCCGCCGATTTGAAAATCAACGAAGTCCATTTGGCCATGTCCGGGGCGCGGATTGAAAGCATCCCCAATCGCGGTGAAATCCCCATTGATGGCGAAGAAATTACCGAAAAGCACATGGAGCATGTCCGGCGCGTGGCGAAGGAAGTTGCTCTGCCGGCGGACCGCCAAATCCTGCACTGCATTCATGGACAATTCTGCGTGGATGGATTGTGCGGCGTGTCGCCGCTGGGCATGACCGCCCAGACTCTGTCCGCCGATGTCCTCATTGTGCATGGCATGCACTCGCGCCTGTTGAATCTGGTGCGCGTGGTGCAGAATATGAAGCTGGATATGGCCGACCTGCTTTTCAGTGGGCTATGCTCGGCCATGGCGGTGCTTTCCGCAGAACAAAAGCTGCAAGGAACCCTGCTGATTGATTTGGGCGGCGGCACCACGGATTACATGGTTTATGCGCAGGCCAGAGCCGCCGACGCCGGCGTCATCGGCGTTGGAGGAGACCATGTCACCAATGATATTGCCCGCGCCTACCGCATCTCCACGAGCGAGGCCGAAGCGCTGAAGATTCAACATGGCGATGCCATGGTCAGCGCCGCCGGACGGACGCGCCGCCTGCCGCTGCCCACCGCGCCCGGCGATGCCCCGCGCTCGGCCAAGCTTGCCGACTTGCAGACGATTATTCACCTGCGCATGGAAGAAACCTTTGGACTCATTCGCGCGCGCTTGCAGGAACAAAAGTTGCTCTCATCGCTGGGCGGCGGGGTGGTGCTGACCGGCGGCGGCGCCAACTTGAAGAATGTCACGCAGCTCGCTGAAAAAGTGTTTGGCCTGCCGTGCGAAATCGGCGTCCCGCGCAATGTGTCCGGGCTGGCGGCCAACCTCGCCGTGCCGGAATACGCCACCGGCATCGGCACCGTGCTTTGCGGCTATCTCAGCGCCCGGCAAAAGGCCGAACAGCAAAAATCGGTGCTGAAGAGAATTGGCCAGTGGTTTGGAATCGGATAACGGAGGACAGCGAACATGACGACCCCCAGCGATTCTTCTCGCGACATTCCGCGCCCGACAGCCCCCCGGATGCTGGTCGTCGGTGTCGGCGGCGGCGGCATTGGCATTCTCAATAACGCCTTGGCGGATTGGCCCGACCCGCCGCCCGTGGCCGCCGTCAATACGGATGCCCGCTCGCTGGAGGAATCGCCGATTCCGCTGCGAGTGGCGCTGGGCCGCAATGTTGCCAAGGGCCTTGGCTCGGGCGGTGACGCCGAAATCGGCCGCCTGGCCGCCAACGAGGATTTGGATGCCCTGCGCGCGCTGGTTGCCAATCAGGATTTGCTGATTATGGTGGCCGGGCTTGGCGGTGGCACGGGCACCGGCGTGGCGCCTGTTCTGGCCCGGATTGCCCGCGAGGAAGGCCTGATGGTGTTGGCCTATGTCACCACGCCCTTCACCTTTGAGGGAACCCGCCGACAGGAGCAGGCGCAGGAAGGTCTTGCCGCGCTCAAGCAATCCGCAGATGCCGTCATCTGCATGCCCAATGAACGCCTGCATGCCCTGTTGCCCGCCGGCACGCCCCTCCGCGAAGCGTTTGCATTTGTGGATCGCATGATGACCGCCGGCATTCGCGGTCTTTGGACGCTGCTGACCCGCAATAATTCCCTGAATTTAGACTTTTCCGACCTGCAAAGTCTGGTGGAAAACAGCGGCAATGAATGCTCCTTCGGCTATGGTGAAGGCAGCGGGCCGGACAAGGCGGAACAGGCTCTTCGTAGTCTGCTCCAAGGCCCCATGCTCGAAAAGGGGCGCATTCTCGTCAACTCCGGCGCGATGATTCTCAGCGTGATTGGCGGGCCTGATTTATCGCTCTCGGAGCTGGAAATGATTCACCGCCGGTTCGAGGAAGCCGCGCGCCCCGGCGCGCGAATCGCCATGGGCGCCGCCGTCTTCGATGAATGGAGCGACCGCCTCGCGCTGACCGCTCTGGTCGCCGAACACTGGATTCCACCGGCGCTCAAAGCGGATGCGCTGGTGTTTCCAGCGGAAGATGCATCGCCCAAGGCAGAACGCCGCCCCCGCCGCGGACGCAGGGATGCCAGGCAGGCCGAGCTGGATTTGGTATCTGATCGCGGTCGCTTTCAGGATGTCGCGCCCACCATTCACGAGGGCGCAGATTTGGATATCCCCACGTATATCCGCCGGGGCATCCGCATCCCAAGTTGACCCGCGTGCAACAAAAAAAGCTTATCTCTTGAAAAAACGGCGAATAATCCTCTATAGTCCTCCCGAATGTTGTCCAGAAAGGATTGAATGATGAATAAAATGAAATGGTTGGCAGTGGCTCTCCTGGTTTGTGTGGCGGCTCCGATGGTTCATGCCGAAGCCCTCATTACGCGTGGCTCCAACGAACTTGGCGTTCAGGGAATGATTGATTTTGCCACCTTCCAGGGTGTCGAAACCGATATTAAGCTGAAATATGCGTATTTCTTCTGGGATCGTATTTCCGTTGGGGTGAAAGCCATTGCATATAATAACGATGCCGTGCACTCCTTCGGTCTGGGTCTGACCGGTGAATACAACTTCCGTTTGCCCGCCGGCTACAAGCCCTTGTTCGGCACCGATTTCGTGCCCTTCCTCGGCATTAACCTGGATTATCGCCGCGCCAAGCTTTTCGACGAAAAAGAAGATGCCCTCGTGGCCGGCGCGGAAGGTGGCGTCAAATTCTTCCTGACCGATTGCACCGCGCTGACCCTGTCTCTTCAGGGTGAACTGGCCACCGAAGACATCTACGACGATGACCTCGAAGCCACCAACAAAGACCTGGGCCTCAACCTCGGGTTGCGCTTCTACTTCTAAACAGGTCAGTCCAATTACGATGAAAAGCGGCGCGGGCGTCCACCCGCGCCGTTTCTTTTTCTCGCCGCGAAGCGGGCGCGCCGCGAAAAACCAATTGAAATTCTTGCCCGGCTGCGGTATTCATGCCAGCCACCGTCAGCAGACGGTTCCCCGGCGGAGAGATGGCTGAGTGGATTAAGGCACTCGACTCGAAATCGAGCGGGCGTGAAGAGCGCCCCGTGGGTTCGAATCCCACTCTCTCCGCCATTTTTGATGCCTTCGGCAATGCCCTTCGGCCTGATTATGTCCATTCCTCGCAAAGGACTTCGGCTTGCTCAAGAACCAGCTCGGTTGCTCGGGCCTGTTTGTCTGGCGGATAGCCATATTTTCGCAATATCCGTTTGACAATCACTCGCATTTGAGCCTGAACATTATTGCGCACGGTCCAATCAATAGTAATATTGGCGCGTACAGCTTTTACAAGCTCTTGGGCGATCAGCCGCAGTGTTTCGTCTCCGAGCACGGCCACGGCGCTGTCGTTGACCTCCAGGGCATCGTAGAAGGCCACCTCATCTTCGGTCAGCCCCAGCTCCTCACCGCGACGCGCTGCCTCGCGCATTTCACACGCCAGCCGGATAAGCTCCTCGATGACTTGCGCGGTCTCAATGGCGCGGTTCTGATACTTCCGGATGGATGTCTCCAGGAGTTCGGCGAAGGATCGCGCCTGCACAATGTTCTTGCGGAAGCGTGTCCTGATCTCGCCTTCCAGCAGCTTGCGTAGCATCTCAATCGCCAGATTCCGCTGGGGCATGCCGCGCACTTCCGCCAGAAATTCATCGGACAGGATCGATATGTCCGGCTTCTTTAACCCGGCCGCCGCGAAGATGTCGATGACCTCATCCGAAGCCACCGCCTTGGAGACGATCTGCCTGATGGCGAGGTCAAGCTCTTCGGGGCTGCGCTGTCCATCGCCCACGTTCTTCATGAGCACCGACCGTACAGCCTGAAAGAAACCCACATCATCCCGAATCTCAAGCGCCTTGTCGTGCGGCACGGCCAAGGCGAAGGCTTTTGACAACTCGCCCACCGCCCTTACAAACCGTAGTTTGCCATCCTCCTGCGCCAGCACATGCTCCTGTGCTGCGGGTAGCACCGAGAGGCGTTCCTGGGGCTCACCGGCATTCCATTGCGTCCAGTCAAATCCGTGGAAGATGCCGCAGCAGACCTCGTAGCGCTCCAGCATGACCGCGACGGCCTCCTCCTGGTCTATCGCCGTCTTTCCCTTTCCGCCGCTCTGGGTGTAGTTCGCCAGCGCGTACTTGAGCTGATCGGCCAGCCCCAGATAGTCCACGACCAGCCCGCCCGGCTTGTCCTTGAAGACCCGGTTCACGCGCGCAATGGCCTGCATCAGTCCATGACCGCGCATCGGCTTGTCCACATACATCGTGTGCAGACACGGGGCATCAAAGCCCGTCAGCCACATGTCGCGGACAATGACCACCCTGAACGGATCCCCGGGATTTTTGAAGCGCCTGGCCAGCTCCTCGCGTCTTGGCTTGTTGCGGATGTGCTCCTGCCACCCCTCGGGGTCGGAGGCCGAGCCGGTCATGACGATCTTCATGGCGCCCGCCGTGTCGCCATCGCCGTGCCATTCCGGACGGATGGCCGCTATGGCGTTATAGAGCTCTACGCAGATGCGGCGGCTCATGCAGACGATCATCGCCTTGCCATCCATTGTCTCCAGACGGGCTTCGAAGTGACGCACCAAATCCTCGGCAATCAGATTCAGACGCTTCTCCGTGCCGACCAAAGCCTCCAGCGCCGCCCATTTGGTCTTCAGCCGCTCCTTGTGCTCGACCTCCTCGCCCTCAGTGACCTCCTCGAACTCGGAGTCTATTCGGGGGCGCTCCTCCTCCTTCAGTTCCAGCTTGGCAAGACGGCTCTCGTAGTAGATCGGCACCGTCGCGCCGTCCTTCACGGCCCGCTCGATGTCGTAGATGCTGATATAGTCGCCGAACACCGAGCGCGTATTCTTGTCGTTCAGTTCGACAGGGGTACCTGTGAAGCCGATGAAGGAGGCGTTGGGCAACGCGTCCCGCATGTGCCGCGCAAAGCCATCTATGAAGTCATACTGGCTGCGGTGCGCCTCGTCGGCGATTACCACGATGTTGCGGCGCTCCGACAACAGTGGGTGGTCTTTTTCGGTGGCAGCCGGGAAGAACTTATGGACCGTTGTAAAGACCACGCCGCCCGATGCCGTCTTCAACAGTTCCCGCAGATGCGTTCGGCTTTGCGCCTGTACCGGCGGCTGGCGCAGCAGCTCATGACACCGGGCAAAGGTGCCGAAAAGCTGGTCGTCGAGGTCATTCCGATCGGTGATAACCACCAGCGTCGGGTTCTTCATGGCCGGATGCAGAATCACCCGGCCAGCGTAGAAGGCCATGGTGAGGCTCTTGCCCGATCCCTGCGTGTGCCATACCACGCCGACACGGCGATCACCGGGTTTGGCGTCTTTCTGGGCTTTGGCGAAATAGGCCCCTTCGCCCTCTCGCACCTCCGAGGATGTCTCAGGCGGCAGGCATGCGCGGACAGTCTCTTGCACGGCGACGTTGACGGCATGGTACTGGTGATAGCCCGCCATCTTCTTGACCAGCAGGCCGCCGCCGACATCCTCGAACAAAATGAAATACCGGATCAGGTCCAGAAACCGGCGTTTCTCAAACACACCTTCCAACATGACTTGGAGTTGCGACAACTTCGCGTCAGCCAAGTTCTCGCCGTCGGTCGTCCGCCATGGCATGAACCATTCGCGGCTCGCCGTCAACGTGCCGATCCGTGCCTGCACGCCGTCAGAGATGACCAGTGCCTGGTTGAAGGCAAACAGAGAGGGAATCTGCTGCTTATAGGTCTGAAGCTGATTGAACGCCGACCAGATGGTCGCATTCTCCGTGGCTGGGTTCTTCAACTCAATCACCGCAACCGGCAGCCCGTTGATGAACAGCACCACATCGGGACGCCGTTCATGCTGATCCTCTGCCACGGTGTATTGGTTGACCGCCAAAAAATCATTCGCGTCAGGGGCATCGTAGTCAATCACACGTACAAGGTCGCCGCCGAGCGAGCCGTCGGTCCTCCGGTACTCGACCGGCACGCCTTCGACCAGATACTTGTGGACAGCGTGATTGTTCATTACCGGCGACGGTGAATCCAGGCGGGTAAGCTTTCGGAATGCCTCATCCAGCGCGTCTGATGGTATCTGCGGATTCAACCGCTGTAACGCCTGACGAAGCCGCTGTTCGAGCACGACCTGCCCGTAGCTCTCTCGCTCCGCCAGCGGCTCACCCGGCGCGATCTCCGGGCCAAACAGGATTTGATAGCCCAAACGTTCCAGCCAGGCGAGGGCGGCTTGCTCGACGGTTGTTTCGGTGAAGTTCGTCATTTCAATGAAATCCTCTACAGTCTACTCGCCCTGGGCCTCGTGTGGGGGGGGCATTAGCCCCAACGGGGCGTGATATGCCAGCCCAGGGCAACGCCCTGGGTGGAGTCCCCCCGTTAGCACAAGCCCTGAAAGGGCGTGACATCGTTGTGTTCAATCCCAGATGTACCTTTCATCGTAATCTATGCCATACCGCTTCAGAAACTCGACAAGCTCTTCTTTGAATGTCCGTTTCCGGTGGTGTTCCTCTTGTCTATCAATGTATGCGATCAATGCGTCAAGTTGTGATTGGCCAAGAGAAAATGCACCATAACCCGCTTGCCAGGCGAAGTCATGGCATGCGGGAGCCTGTTGTTTAATCCATGCGGACGACGATTTCTTGATTTCCTCCAGCAACTTGCTAACTGGCATGGTACGCGGCAACGTGCAGGCCAGATGGACATGGTCGGCGACACCACCGACACGGTAGGCTTCGGCATTAAAGGAACGCACGGCGCCGGCCAGATAGGCATGAAGTGCAGGACGGATCTCCGGAACAATCCACGGTTCACGCTGTTTCGTGCTGAACACCAAGTGTAAAAGGATTTTGGACAGGGATTGGGCCATGGAGGTTCTCTATGTCACGCCCTTTCAGGGCTTATTGGACGTGTTGATCCCCAACCCAGGGCGTTGCCCTGGGCTGGTATGTCATGCCCTTTCAGGGCTGGGGCATGCGCTCTGTCAATCCTAGGGGCGTTTTTGTATGTCCGTTTGGGCATCACATCGCCCTCTCCAAAATCCGTTCCGCATTCGGCACTCGCAACTCGCCAGAGATCAGTTTTGGCAACAGGGCGTCGCGCAATTCAGCAAGGACGGCAGACTCATATCCTCGCCGCCCAATGCTTTTAAGAAATGGTTCAACCAGATCGTTGAAGACAGACAGCACGCCGGATGTCGGCATGGCTACCATGTGTTGCTGGCAAAACCTTGTAAAGGCCAAATTCTTAATTCCTGTTGTTCCATTTTCGTATTGCAGAAACTGATTGCTCGAGTACAACCACCTGAACCACAAATAAACAAAATGACTCAAGCCAGGCTTTGGTCGATATAGGCGACAGAAGTTAGAGCAAATCAATGGATAATGCAGTTGTTCCAGTAAAGCCATCGAAACTAAGACTGAACGTCCAGTCGACTGGGTTGGGCTACCACCAGAAATCTCAACAATAATGTCATAAGGGCGGAGCGAACGCTTTTCGATGCTGCTTTCCTTTAGATATCTGATAGGCATACTCCCAACGCCACCTCTCTGCAGGCTTGGAACATCAGCCCCACGAATGCAGAATGCCGGTCGGGGAAAGTCATCGGATACAGCGTCTTTACCCCAGTCGCCACCAAGCACGAATGAGGCCAAATCATTGGCCACACAGGCTTGCCAACCGGCAGGGATCTCGCCCAGTTCGGAATCTTCGAAGCTGTCGGGGAAGAGGGCGGCGATTTCGGCGGGAAGGCCGGTGTTGCGACCATCGGCTTTGGCGCGGACGGGGTCGAAGTCCACGAACCAGCTCTTGAAGATTGCCCGTGCCAT
>DBPO01000085.1:2194-4701 GCA_002304915.1 Verrucomicrobia bacterium UBA1418 | reverse complement strand
GGAATCGCCACTTCAAATCCTGCTAATGTCTCTGTCGGTACACGTTGTCTTCCGGAGCTGCCAGTCATCTGGCCGATGGCAAATTGCCGAAAAGTCGGCCACATCGTCAGGTAGTAGGCGTAATCATTCGTCGTAATGCCATCGCGACCACGTATAACAATGAATTCCGTAGAACCAAATCCAACGTCTGTTTCGATAGACGGACGAAACCTCGCGATTTTTCCATTCTCTAAACAAGGGGTAATTCGTGCCATGAGAGTATCGCCGGGTGAAAAGCGAGAACCGCCCCCGTTGAATTCACGGTGCTCAGACTCACGCACACTCCGTACGCCGGGGACAACGGCCGCCATCTCAACAAACGGATAGACCTTTCCACGCTTCAGAGCAACGGGTGGGGTGATGCAAACGGCATCTGCAAAGGACATGGTGTTCCACTCAATCATAGCGTTCTCCCTTCGGGTGGGGCCGTTTGGCCACTGGGGGAGTCGCTTCGAAGAAACAGCACATATTCGTTCTGCACGTCGAGGGCGAGGGTCTGGCCGGACTTGATGGCGGCAAGGCGCGCGGGGGTGATGTTCATGGTTTCTGCCCTCCCTGCCGATTCCGTTCCGCCAAACGTGCGCGGGTCATTCGTTCGCGCAATCCGCCTTGTTCCACAAAGTCTTTCTCCAGGCGCTTCAGTTGCTGGTCCAGAAGGTAGTTGGTGACCTTGATCAGGCCGATGATGGCATTTGCCCGAATTGCCGGGTCGGGATGTTCGACGGCTTTGCGAAAGGTGTCGTAATTGGCATCCGGCGTTCGGTTCAGTTCCTGGAGGCGCTTTACATACGGGTGGTTCTTGGGCCATTCTGTTGCCCCGCGTGTCCGTAGAAAGTCGCGGTAGTCCGTCAAGAGTTCTTCGAGACTTGCCCGCGCCACATTCGTGAGCTTGATTTCCGTTTCTTTGGATGTTCCGGAAGCCATGCTGGCTTCAACGATATTCTGTTTGCCGGAACGCGCCGCCTGCACCATCTGGTCAACCGTGCGGTCGCGCCTGTCGAGGAGATCGGCGCAAAACCTGACGGTGGCGTCATAGACGATTTCCGCCTTCTGGAACGATAAAAGGTCTTTGTAGCCGCCATGAGGTGGTATGAACTGTTTACTCATGCGGCATGGACCTCCAGGAGAGTGACGTAAGGGACCTCAGGGACATCAGCCTTTGGTCGTTGTTGTCCCTTGTGTCGCCGCGGTCTGGGTGACCCTTACCCGCCATAGCCGATATCCTTCAGGTTGGCCCAAATGATCTGGTCGAGCTTCCTTGACTTCTCAGTCTGTTCACGCAGGGCGGATGTCAGGCGGGCCATCTTCTCCTCGAACGGCTCGCCGTCGTCCTCAACCTCCTCGGCACCGACGTAACGGCCGGGGGTGAGGATGTGACCGTGCTGGCGTATCTCTTCTGTCGTGGCGGACTTGCAGAAGCCCGGGACGTCCTCGTATTTCGCCTTGCACTGCTTATCACCGCGCCAGGCGTGGTAGGTATCAGCGATTTTGCGGATGTCGTCATCCGTCAATTCGCGGTGGGTGCGGTCAATCATGGTGCCCAGCTTGCGGGCGTCGATGAAGAGCGTATGGCCGCGCCGGTCACGGAAGCGGCCGTTCTTCTTGGCGCGGGCGATGAACCAGAGGCAGACCGGGATTTGCGTCGAGTAGAAGAGCTGGCCGGGCAGCGCCACCATGCAGTCCACCANNGTCGGCCTCGATGATGTTCTTGCGGATTTCTCCCTCGCCGGACTGGTTGGACGACATGGAGCCGTTGGCTAGAACAAAGCCCGCCCAACCGGTCGGCGCCAGATGATAGATGAAGTGCTGCACCCAAGCGAAGTTGGCGTTGGAAGCGGGCGGCGTGCCGAATTGCCAGCGCTTATCATCCGCAAGCACATCACCGCGCCAGTCGCTGGCGTTGAAGGGCGGGTTGGCCAGGACGTAGTCGGCCTTGAGGTCGGGGTGCTGGTTGTTGTGGAAGGTGTCGGCGTGCTCCTTGCCCAGATTGCCCTCGATGCCGCGGATGGCGAGGTTCATCTTGGCCAGCCGCCAGGTGGTGTGGTTGGACTCCTGGCCGTAGATGCTGATGTCGCCGATCTTGCCGCCGTGGGCTTCGACGAACTTCTCCGACTGGACGAACATGCCGCCNNCACGCAGCGGGGCGTGTAGAACTGTCCGCCTTTCTTGCCCTCGGCACTGGCGAATTCTGAAAGAAAGTATTCGTACACCCGGCCAAGGATGTCCTTGGAACGATTCGCCTTGTCACCCAAGCTGATATTGCCGACCAAGTCGATGAGTTGGCCAAGGCGCTGCTTGTCAAGTCGCGGATGGGCGTAGTCCTTTGGCAGCACACCCTTTAGCGAGGGGTTGTCGCGTTCGATGGCGAGCATGGCATCATCTACGACCTTGCCGATAGTCGGCTGGCGGGTGTTGGCTTTGAGATGTGACCAGCGCGCCTCCTGCGGCACCCAGAAGATGTTGACGGC
>DBPO01000085.1:1901-2108 GCA_002304915.1 Verrucomicrobia bacterium UBA1418 | reverse complement strand
CTTGTACTCCGCCGCGTCCATATTCGACCGCAGGGCATCTGCTGCGTGCCAAAGTTTTCGCTCAAATCCTAATTTGGCTCCGTTGCTATTTTCCGCTGTTTGTTCACTCATTGCTTTTCCGCCGGGATAAAGAGATTTTCCATGCCATGGAAGGTATTTTCGCAGATTTTCCACGCTATGGACAACTTTTTTCCACGGTGTGGAAAA
>DBPO01000085.1:674-1842 GCA_002304915.1 Verrucomicrobia bacterium UBA1418 | reverse complement strand
AAGGGGTCGGCGTTTTATGTGGCGCATTGGAATGTCGAGAATTTGTTCGACACGCAGGACGACCCGCGCAACCGGGGGGATGACGAGTTTCTGCCGAATAATCCGACCACGCGCTGGACGCGGGTTCGCTATGAGGCGAAGCTGGATAATCTCGCGGAGGTGATTTCGGGCATGAACCGGAAGCGGGGGCCGGATATTCTCGGCATGTGCGAGGTCGAGAACAAGCAGGTTGTTCGCGATTTGGTGGCGCGGCTGCCGGGGCGGTCGTATGGCATCGTTCATGAGGAGTCGCGGGATGGGCGTGGCATTGATACGGCTTTGATTTTTGACCAGAAGCTGTTTTCGCTGGCGGGTTCGCGGACGTATTCCGTGAATTTGCGCTGGCGGCGCAGGACGCGGGATATTTTGCATGCCACGCTGGTGGATGCCGCGGGGCGGAAGCTGCATGTGCTGGTGAATCACTGGCCTTCCCGGAGTGGCGGCATTGATGAGACGGAGGGGGATCGCGTTGTGGCGGCTCGCATGTTGCTGAGGGCCGTGGGGTGGATTTTCCGGGATGATTCTTCCGCGCGGATTGTGGTGCTGGGGGATTTTAACGACGACCCCACCAATCGTTCCGTTCGCGATGTGCTGGGCGCGGAGGTGTATCCTTCTCCTTCCGGGCGGTACGTGGACAAGAGGCTGTATAATTTGTCGTTGCTGCCGTTCAAGGGGGGCGATGGCTCGTTCTTTCATGCGTTTGGCGGGAAGGTGAATTGGCGGATGTATGACCAAATTATTGTTTCGGGCACGTTGTTGCAAAGGTCGGGGGGTGAATCGGACGTGGCGGAGTTCCATGTGGTTCGTCCGGCGTGTATGACGGTTGCGCGCGGCTGGAACAAGGGGGCGCCGCTGCCGACTTTTGAGGATCAGGAGTTTTACAAGGGTGGGTACAGCGACCATTTCCCTGTTGCGGCCAAGATTTTTGTTTCTGATGCCAAGCCTGCGCTGGTGCCGGCGCTGCCGAGAGTGAAGCCGAAGGTGAAGGTGGAGCCGGTGCCGCCGCCGCCCGCGCCAAGGGTGAAGCCGAGGGTGAAGGTGGAGTCGGTGCCGCGTCCGAAAGTGCCGGAGAGCGAAGAGCCGGTGGTGTGGTAGCTGGGCGATTCGGGTTTTTCCACGGTATGGAAAA
>DBPO01000085.1:291-537 GCA_002304915.1 Verrucomicrobia bacterium UBA1418 | reverse complement strand
TCGGCTATTCCACAGTGTGGAAAAGGGGGTCAGGGCCGGGGGGGGCGGAAGGTGGCGTAGAGGGTGGCGAGGGTTTCGGGGAGGGTGATTTCAGGGGTCCAGCCGACGTGCTGGCGGATGCGGGTGGTGTCGTAGGAGGGGCGGTCCTGGTTGGGGCGGTAGAGGTCGGGGGAGATTTGGACTTCGGGGTGGATGCCGGAAATTTCGCACAGGGTGTCGAGGATTTGGCGGACGGGTATCATGCGG
>DBPO01000085.1:0-211 GCA_002304915.1 Verrucomicrobia bacterium UBA1418 | reverse complement strand
GGGCGCCGGCGGCGATGGCGGCGAGTTGCGCGGCGAAGGCGGAGGAGACAAAGTCTTTGGATTGGCCGGGGCCGATGTGGTTGGAGGGGCGCGCAACCATGACGTTGAGGGCGTGATGGCTGGCGTAGAGGAGGGCGGCGTGGTCGGCGGCGGCTTTGGCGATGCCGTAGATGTTGTCGGGGCGGTAGGGGGCGTCTTCGGTCAGGGGGGC
>DBPO01000126.1 GCA_002304915.1 Verrucomicrobia bacterium UBA1418 | reverse complement strand
TTGCAGAATCACGCGGGACGGGTCCGCATCCGCCGGCCATTTGCGGGTAGCCCCATCAACGGGGATGGCCGCAATCATTTTGCCGTCCGCATTGTAAATGAGCGTTTCCCGCGTCTTGGGGTCTTGAATCAGCGAAAGCGGGTAAATCACCACGCTGTTTTTGTCCTCGCCTAAAAGCCTTTCCAAAAACTGGTCGTCAAAGTATTGGGCGTCGAACGGCGCAACTGGCGGAAACATCGGCTGAATCCATGAAAGCCCCGGCGGAGTGATTCGATTGAACATCCGGCGCTGGACTTCCGCGCCCTCCGCCAAATCCTGAATATCCAAGACCTCGTGTTCCATGAAATCGGCGAATTGCTCGGCATCAACAGGCGCGGGCTTTTCGGTGCGGGAAGCAGCCGATGCAAAGGCGACAAGGCACAACACACCATAAATAGCCGCGATGCTGCTCCCGATGGTGATTAGTTGATGCTTTTTTAGTTTCTTCATTGCTCATGCTCCTGGGGTGGTGGCATGAACTTGGTGTCGCACAAAACTGGAAAGAGGCGCGAACTCCAAGCCCATGCCCCATCTGAGGGACCAGCAAGCCCCACCACCGGAACACGAGACGAGCAGCCGCGCCCATGTTGGGCGCGCTTGCAAGTTTCGTTTCCGTACTAAGCAATCTGGCGGATTCCTGTTGAAACGATTCCCCGCACACGCGAGGAAAGCTCTTTTAAAGCGCAAAAACAGAACAATGTCCGAATAACATCGGAACTGCCGAACTTATCGCAGAAACCTACCCGGCTGGCTAGAAAAAATATCGCAACGCCGCATAAGAATAATTCCACCCCCACGAAAAGCGAAAAGAACACCCCCGCCCCCCGCCAGCCGCCGGCGGAAGCCCCGAAAAATAATTTATTCCCAGCCTTGCCCCCCACCCCCGCCTCGGTTATGGTTATTGTTTTGTCCCCAAGGAGTATCCCCATGACCCTGAAAGAAACGCTTGACCGGTCTGTGCAAAAACACGGCGAGCGCGTATTGATGACCTTCAAACGCGACGACGCCTGGCAAAACCTGACCTATCGTGAATTTCTCGCCAACGTGCGCAACATCGCCGAGGCGATGGCTCGCGCGTGCCATGTTCGCCCCGAAACCCGCGTGGCCCTCATCGGCGCCAACTCCCCCGAATGGTGCGCCATCTACTACGCCATCACCGGCCTCGGCGCAACCGCCGTGCCCATTGACGTCAAACTACAGGAACAGGAAATTTCCTATATCCTCGCCGACTCCGGCGCATCCGTCCTCTTCATGGACTTCGCCGCCGAAGCCCGCGTCCTCGACGTCGCCAACCGCTGCCCCAGCCTCCGCCACATGGTCCTCTACGGCTCCCGAAAGCCCGAACTCGACAACGGCAAGGCCCGCGGCATTCAGTTGCACGACTTCGACCAACTGCTCGCCACTTACAAAGAACAGTCCGCCGGCCACAGCGCCGCCTACGACCGCTATCACCCCAAACCCGGCGATGTCGCCTCGTTCATCTACACCTCCGGCACCACCGGCCGCCCCAAAGGCGCCATGCTCACCCATCGCAACTTCACCGCCAACTTCGAGCAACTTGACAACGCCATCGAAATTCTGCGCGAAGACAACTTCATGGTCATTTTGCCCCTGCACCATTCCTTCGCCTTCACCACCTGTCTCGTCACCCCCATCGCCTCCGGCACCCGCATGAGCTTTGTCGAAAGCCTGCGCACCGTCGGCGAAGACATCCGCGAAACCTCCCCCACCATAATCCTCGCCGTCCCTCTCCTCTTCGAAAAAGTCTATAACCGCCTCCGCGCCGGCCTCAAAGCCAGCAAAGCCGGCAACATGCTCTGGAAACTCGGCATCCGCGAACCCGTCCGCAAAGGCATCCGCGAAAAACTCGGCGGCAAAATCCGTCTGCTGATTACCGGCGGCGCCCCCGCCGACTCCCAGCTTCTGAGCAATCTGGAAGCCCTGGGCCTGAAAACCCGCGAAGGCTATGGCCTGACCGAAGCCGCCCCCGTCCTCACCCTCTCCCCCTTCGAAGAACCCCTCCGCCCCGGCTCCTGCGGCAGAATCCTCCCCGGCGTGGAAATGCGCGTCTTCAACCCCAACGAAGAAGGCGTCGGCGAGCTCGCCGCCAAAGGCGAAAACATCATGAAGGGCTACTACAACAACCCGGCCGCCACCGAAGAAGTCTTCCACGACGGCTGGTTCCTCACCGGCGACCTCGGCTACATTGACAGCGACAACTACGTCTTCATCACCGGCCGCAAAAAAGCCCTCATCGTCAACCGTGAAGGCAAAAACATCTACCCCGAGGAAGTCGAGCTGCAAATCAACCAATCGCCCCTCATCCTCGAATCCGTCGTCCTCGGCTATCGCCCCCACGGCGAAAACGTCGGCGAACAAGTCGGCATCATCGTCGTCCCCGACGAAGAAGGCCTCGCCGCCCTCGAAGCCAGCGAAAAACGCAAGCTCTCCGAAAAAGAAATCGAAGACCGCCTGCGCGAGGAAGTCAAAAAGCAAGCCGCCGCCCTCGCCGCCTATAAACACCCCCGCCGCATCCAAATCCGCTGGGAGGAATTCAACAAAACCTCCACCGGCAAAATCAAACGCTACCTCTACGCCATGAGCGACTCCCCCATGGAGTAACCCGCCGCCGTTGCCGCCCCACGCCCGGCGAACCCCTTTTTATGGGCTGATGGGCCGGGTAAGCCCTTGGCGCAAGGCAGGAAGCGTTTCATCGCGCAACGTGCCGGAGAGGGCAAAAAGCACATAGCCCGGGCAGCCGGCCTGACGCGCCAGCACAATTTGACGCGCCACCTGGGACGGGTCTAGCCGCGATTCGTCCGCCGCAACGCCAATGCCGGGAAAAATGCGGCCTTTCGCGCCGGGATACGCAACCTGCGTGCGCACCAGATTCGCGAATTCCGCGGACGATTCGGTGTAGTTCATCGGCACAAGAAAATCCACGGTGCCGGCGCGCAGCCAGTCGGGCCAATACTGAGCAATGTTGCCGCCGTGGGCGGCAGCGCTGCCGTACACGGCGGCGGAAAGTTGCATCTTGGGATGAGTCTTGCGCAAAGCCGCGCGAATCTCCGCCACCAGCCGCGTGATGTCCGCCGTTCGCCACAGGCGAAACTCAGCATTCCGTTTGCCGCCGGTTTTAACCTCGCCCGGCCAGACGGCGCAGGCGCGGCGGGTTTCGGCCTCAAAACGCTTGCGGGTGGCCGCGGAGTAACAGCTCAGCGAATCCGGCAACCGAACGTAATCAAGGTGAATGCCATCCAAGGCGGGATATTGCCGGGCAAGCTCCTCCACAACCGCGACAATCAGCGCGCGATTCGCCGGATGATGCGGGCTGAGCCAGGAGCGGGTCGCGCCGGTATCCGTCACTTGCAGGCGGCCTTCTTTTTTCATGCGCTCGACAAAATCAGACGGCGCGCCATCCAGTTTGCCCAGAACCATCCAGACGTGATACTGCATGTTGCGGGCCTTGGCCGCCGCCAGCCCGGCGGCGATTTGGTCGCCGTAGAGGCGCAGGGTATTCGAAGCCGGTAGCAATTTGGAGGGATAATGCGCGCAGCCGCCCCACACCACATTGGCAAAGATGGCATTGACGCCCGACGCCGCCAGCAGTTTGGCGGTGTAAGGCCAATCGCCGGGCACAAACCCGACGCCGTCGTGATCCCACACGCCAACCAGCTCGCCCGGACGCGGCGGCTGCACGGCGGCATCGGCGCGCAGAATAAGCTGCCGTTGACGCCGCGCCAGCACAAGCGCCTCCTTCGCGCGGCCATTGGCAAGCGCGTCGTTAATCTGCGCGGAAAGCAGCAGAATCTCGTCCAGCCAGGTGCGAACCTCCGCCGGGCGCGTGGCAATGGACAACAGCCGGTTGATTTCCGTGACGGCGTGATTCACGCTGACGAACGCGTTGACCCGGCTCGCGTCGCGCACCGCGCGAGTCGCCGCCGGCGCCCAAACGCTGGCATCCCACTGGCCGCATAAAGCCACGAGCATTTCTTTTTTTGCGGTGATATCGTCGCTTAACAGAACGTGCGACATCCAAAACCCGTTGGCGGACGTGACAATCGCCGGCTCCGGCTGCCGGGCGTCGCGCGCGTTATGCCAAAAGGCCGCCACGCGCGCATCCGCGCGCGCCGGGCTTGCCGCCATCAGGCTGGTGGAGTTTTGCCAGATGCGCGGCGGCGCCAGCCACGCGCTGGGGTCCGCAAAAACAATGGAGCGCCAGCGGTCGGGGCGGTCCGCTTTCTGGTAAGGCCCCAGCTTGAAACCCATGGCGGCGGCCAAATCGGCGGACGCGCCATAGAACACCCCCAGCTTGCCGCCGCGCGCCAGAAACGCCTTCAGCGCCTTGAGTTCCGCCGCCGGGGGATTGGGATTGTACGGCAGGAGAGCAAACTTGGCATTGGCCAGCGCGCCCTTGGCAACATCGTCATCCGTGATGAGCTGGTGGCCCAAGCCCGCTTCGATGAGAAGCCCGCTGACCCGCGCGGCCGTTTTCTGGGCCACCGCGCGCGTCCCGGCATCCGCGCACGAGGATGTCCCGCTGACAACCACCAGCCCCGCGCCCTCCATGCTCGCCAGCCGCGTAAGCGTCAGCGCCGTATCGCGCGCGTTGTTGCCCTTCCACGGCGAAATGCGAATGCCGTCAATGCGCTCCCAGCCCGTCGGGTTGCCCTCCGCGCCAAAATCACTTTTGGCGAAAACCAGCGTGTGCTGCGCCGGGCTCGTCAGCGGCTTATTCGCCACAAACCAGCCGTTGCCGCTCTTGAAATACAACCCCAGCGTGCGAATCGCATCGGGCTGCGGGCAGGCCACCTCCAGCTCAAAGGCGATGGCGCTGGATAAGTTATAGCCAATCGTCTTGTCCCACGCCGCGCGATCCACTTTCCGCGAAAAGGGCAGCGGGAAAACCAGCCCGCCCGGCGCGGCGGCCACCACCGCCGGAGCTTTTTGAAACGGACGCCACGCAGCCGCGCTATTCGGCGCAAAGCCCTCCACCAGTCGCGTCACCGTCGCCCCGGCGGGAAGGGCCAGAAAAATGGCCGCCAACGCGCCCCAAACCATTTTTCCACGGTATGGAAAACTTTTTCGCGGTTTTTCCACGGTATGGAAAACTTTTTTCCACACGGTGGAAAACTCAAACATTCGCGTGCTGGTTGCGGCGGATGATTTGATAGCCCCGGATTAACTCCGCAATGGCGCGCTGGATGGACACCTGCGGCTGGTAGCCCGTGGCCTCAATTTTGGCGTTGCTGACAATGTAATTGCGCTGGTCCGGGTCCTTGCCGATGGGCGCTTCCATAATCGTGAAGTCCGGCGCCTGCTTCTTGATTTCCAGACACAACTCCATCTTGGAGAGATTCGCGTCGGAAAGGCCGACGTTGTAGGGCTGCCCGCGCATCGCGTCAAAGTTGTCCAGCGAGTGCAGAAACGCCCGCGCCACATCGCGGACGTGAATATAATTGCGCTTGAAGTGCGCCTCAAAAAGCACCACGAAGCGATCCGTCACGGCGCGATAAGTGAAATCGTTGACCAGCAGGTCCAGCCGCATGCGCGGGCTGATTCCACAGACAGTCGCCAGACGCAAGGACACCGCGCCCGCGTCCAGCAGACGCTTCTCCAGCTCCACCTTGAGCTGGCCGTAGAGGGAAACGGGATTCATCGGCGTTTCCTCGGTGCAGTAAACCCCCTCCTGCCCAATCCCATAGCCGCTGTTGGAAGTCGGCGAAATAAACCGCTGCGCCGGTGACGCATGCTCCAGCAGCATGAGAATGGCATCCAGATTGATGGAACGCGCCTCGATGGGCTTTTGCGCGCAAAGCGGCGCACCCACCAGACAGGCCAACGGCATGATGACGTCCGCTTTCTTCAGCAACGGCAGCATCAGGCGCTCATCGCGCACATCACCGCGGATGACCGTGAAATGCTCATGGGCGCAGCAATCCAGCAGGGACGTTTGGCCATACATGAAATTATCCACCACCGTGACGCGATACCCGCGCGCAAGCAGGGTGGGAACGAGAATGGCGCCCAGATAACCGGCGCCACCCGTGACGAGAATATGAGGCGTGTTGTTCATGGGCGAAACGGTAGCGAATTCACGGGGCAAGAGCAAGCGAACGACGGCCTTCCGCATAAGTTTGACAAGCCCCGCCAGCTTTGGCTAAAATCGTTTTCATGAACAACCGCAATAATTCCGCTTTCGCAAATATTTTTCAATCGGACCGCATCATTTGCAATCTGAAATCCCAGGCCCGCGAAGACGCCTACCGGGAACTGCTGGAGATTCTGCTGGAAGATTTGACCGGGCAGGATTCGGAGGCTTTGTGGCAGGCGCTGAATGCTCGCGAGGCCATTTCTTCCAGCGTGGCCTATCCGGGCGTGGCCGTGCCCCATCTGCGAATCAACGGAATCAAAAACCCGCTGCTGGCCATCGGCACATCGGTGGCCGGTGTGCAGTTTGAGCGCGATGAAGAGCCGTCCATCCACATGATTTTCCTGGTCTTGACGCCCGCGCACATTCCGGACGCCTACTTGCAGTTTCTCGCCGGGCTTTCCAAGAAAATCATCGCGTTCAAGGAAATCCGCCTGCTCGCCGGTTGCACATCGCCCGACGAATTGTGCTCCATGCTCACGGCTGGCCCGGACGTGTTTCCCCCTTTCTTGAGCGCCATGCACGTGATGGACCCGCGCCCCGTCACCTTGCTGGAAAGCGACTTTCTCGGCACCGCCATTCAGGTCTTCTGCGAAAAGAAAGTCAGCGATATTCCCGTTGTGGATGAGCAAGGCGACCTCCGGGGCGTGATTTCCCTCGAAGACCTGCTGCGCATGAGCCTGCCGGAACATTTGCTGTGGATGAATGACTTGACCCCGATTATCCAGTTCGAGCCGTTCGCGGACCTCTTGCTGAAGCAAAGGGATGTGCGCCTGGCAGATTGCATGCGCGAAAAATATGTATCCGTTGAACCAACGGTCCCCGCCGTACAGCTCGCCAAAACATTCATCATCGAGCGTACGCGTCACATTCTGGTTCTCGATAAACGACGGCTATTGGGCACCGTGGAGCTCCATAGCTTTATTTCCAAACTTTTCTGGGCTTAATCGCCCTGACGAAAGCGACGAAACATGCATGAAGGCACGACTGCAACAAATGTATTAACCACCCCCGCGTTAATCCGCCGGGCGATATTGCTCCTGCTTCTGGCCGTGGGCCTCGGCCTGACCGGCTACTTCTTTGGCTTCACCATGAACCAGGCGGTGGCAGCCAGTGTTTTCTTCGCCACCATTATGGGCACCCTGCTGTTCTGGAATCTGCGTCTGGCGGTCGCGTTTATCGGAGTCGCGGTGCTGGTGCTGACTCACTCGCTCGACCTGCCCGGTCTGGTCAAGGCCACGTCCCTGCCGGTCATTCTGTTTTTGGCCGGCATGATGGTCATTGTGGGCGCCCTGCGCGATACGGGCTTTTTTACGTGGGTGGTGCAATCCATTGTCGCCATGCCGCGCATCACCGCGCGAAAGTTTATCGCCGTCACCGCCGTAGCCTCGGCGCTCCTGGCCTGTCTGGTGGACGAAGTCACCTCCATCATTTTCATCAGCGCGCTGGTCTTTCAGGTGTGCGACCGCCTGAAACTCAATCCGGCGCCATACCTGATTACCTGCGTGCTGTGCACCAACGTGGGAAGCGCCGGCACCATGATGGGCAACCCGGTCGGCATCTATATCGGCGCACAAGCCGGGCTGACCTTCATGGATTTCATCGTCTGGGCATTCCCCGTCATGCTGCTGGCCTTGGCCGCGACACTCGCGGTGACGCTCCACTGGTACCGCCACGAACTGGACCTGTTTGACGAACGCCTCGCCGACCGGCTCAGCCGCGACCTCAGCCTCGCGCCAATCGTGGATGTGCCCCACCGCCAAGGGGTCGCCCTGCTCACCGTGACCTTTTTGATGATTGCCTCGCACCACCAGCTCGAACACTGGCTGGGCCTCGCCACCAACAGCGTGCTCCTGATTACGCCACTGGCCGTCGCTGGCGGCGTGATGATTTGGCGGCACCGGCGCGCGCGCTTCTACATTGAGCGCGAAGTGGATTGGTGGACGCTTCTTTTCTTTATGCTCCTGTTTGCCGTCGCCGGCACGCTGGAGCATGTCGGCCTGACCCAAATGATGGCGCGGGGCTTCACCTCTATTTTCGGAGGCAAGCTCAACACCTTGATTCCGCTGATTATCTCCACCACGAGCCTCGGCTCGGCATTTGTGGACAATGTGGTGTTTGTGGCCGCGTTCTCGCCGGTTATCCGCTCCCTTTCAGACAGCATTTTTGGCATGCCCCTGTGGTGGGCCCTGCTGTTTGGCGCTTGCTTCGGCGGCAACATCACGCTGATTGGCAGCACCGCCAACATCGTGGCCCTCGGCCTGCTGGAGCGGCATAGCCACGTCCACATCACGTTTTGGCAGTGGTTCAAGGTGGGCGCGTTGAGCGCGGTGGTTTCCGCCGCCGTGGCTTGGGGCGCGCTGATTGTCACCACGCCGCTGATGGCCCGCTACGCCGGCACCCGCGACGCGACGCTGTCGGGCACAACCATGGGCACCACCTGGTCCGTGCGCATTGCCGACACCGCCCCCGACCGGCAGCTATTGCGCCGCTTGGATGCCGATATCAAGGCCACGCTGGATGAACTCAGCCGCCAAATGTCGCCCTGGCGCGAAGACAGCGAAATCACGGCGTTCAATCAGGCCGGCGCCAATCAGCCCATCACCATCTCGGAGGATTTTCAGGAAGTCATGCGTCAGGCCCTGTTCATTGCCGAACTGACCGGCGGCGCGTTTGATCCAACCGTTGGCGCGCTGGTCAATCTGTGGGGCTTTGGCCTCGACGGCCGGCAAGCCGCCGCCCCGAACGCCGAACAAATCGCCGCCGCGCGGGCGCACACCGGCTGGCAGCATCTCACCCTCCGCCGCAACGGAAAACTCTCCAAGAAAATCCCCGAATTACGCCTCGACCTCAACGCCATCGCCAAAGGATATGGCGTGGACAAAATCACACAGCTCGTCCGTGATGCCGGCTTCCACCACTTTCTGGTGGATATCGGCGGCGAAACTCGCGTCGTCGGCCTGAACGCCCGCCGCGAACCCTGGCGAATGGGCGTTCTGCACCCGAATGTCCCCAACAAAACCTATCGGGTCGTTCACATGACGGATCGCCCGGCCCTCGCCACCTCCGGCGATTACCGCAATCATTATCGCGACGAAAGCGGCAAGGACATCGCCCACATCGTGGACCCGCGAACCGCCGCGCCCGTCCAACACAACACGGCCAGCGTGACGATTCTCGCCCCCGATTGCATGACCGCCGACGCCCTCGCAACGGCCCTATTCGTGCTTGGCCACGACGAAGGTTTGCCGCTTCTGAAAAAACATTTCCCCGAAGCAGACGCGCTTTTCATCCTCCGCACGGAAGACAACGGCCTGCAGCCCGTCGCTTCCGCGCCGGATATTTTTGAAGAATTAGACTGATTAAACGGCCGCCCCCCTTGCGCCGCTCAAGCGGCGACCGCCCCTTTAATAGGGCAAGTCGTATTCTTGAATTTTGCGCTGGATGGTCCGCCGCGAAAGCCCCAATTCGGCGGCGGTCAGGCTCCGGTTCCCCTCGTGCCGCCGAAGAACGTCACCCAGAACTTTCTTCTCAATTTCCGCGAAAGTCGCCCCCGCTGGAATCGTCAGCGCGCCCTTGGGCGCACCCGGCGCCGCCGCAGGCGCCACCCCGCCCAACGCCAGCCGCTCCGCCTGCAAAACTTCATCCGGCGCGGTGACCACCGCCGCCTCAATCGTGTTGCGCAATTCGCGAATGTTGCCGGGCCAGTCATAAGCCTCCAGACGCGCAAACCACTCCGGCTCCACCGCGCGAATCCGCCGCCCATGCTCCTTTTGCGCCTGTGCGATAAACCGTTCCGCCAACGGACGAATGTCCTCCCGCCGCTCGCGCAAGGGCGGCAAAACAATACTCACCACCGCCAGCCGGTACAACAAATCCTGCCGGAACTTCCCGGAAGCCACCCGCTCATCCAAATCGCGGTTGGTCGCCGACACCAATCGAACATCCACGCGAAAACTTTTCTGCCCGCCCACCCGCATGATTTCGCGGTCCTCCAGCACGCGCAAAAGTTTCACCTGCACGGCAGGCGGCGCGTCGCCAATCTCATCCAAAAACAGCGTGCCGCCCTCCGCCCGCTCAAAGGCCCCCGCCCGGCGCGTCACGGCGCCGGTGAACGAGCCTTTTTCATGGCCGAACAACTCACTCTCCAACAGGCTTTCGGCAAAAGCGGCACAATTCACCGCCACAAACGGGCCGTTGGCGCGCGGCCCATCGGCATGCAACGCACGCGCCACCAGCTCTTTGCCGGTGCCGCTGGCGCCGCGAATCAACACCGTCGCGTTGGTGTCGGCCAAAGCCAGCGTCTGCCGCACCACCTCGCGCATCACGGGCGATTCCGCCACCCAGCCATGCGCCGACCATTTGCCGCGGACTTCCGCGCTCAACTGCTCGACCTGCCGCCGCAGCCGCGCCGCCTCCAGCGCTCGCTCCAACTTCGTTTGCAGCTCGTCAATGTCCAACGGCTTTTGCAAATAATCGTAAGCCCCCTCCCGGATGGCGCGAACGCTCGTATCAATGGAGGCATACGCCGTCATCAAAATCACCGGAGCCGCGCCCAACGCGCGAATGCGCTGCATCACGGCAATCCCGTCCACATCCGGCAGCACCAAATCCGTCAGCACGACATCCGCGCCGCGCGCGCGAAACGCCTCAATGCCGGCCTCGCCCCTCGCCGCCACTTCCACCTCGTAGCCCAAATCGCTGATAGCCTCCTGCAACGAGCGGCCGTGGTCGGCATCATCTTCCACAATTAAAATTCGCACCGAACTCATCTGGACTCCTTCACGTCACGCGCGGAAATTCAAAACGCACCCGCGCCCCGGTCTCCTCCCCCGATTCCACCACGCTCACCGTGCCGCCGTTTTGCTCAATCGCCGTCCGCGCCAAAAACAACCCCAGACCCGTCCCTTTGGGACGCGTCGTGTAAAACATCTCGAAAACCCGTTCGCGGTCCGCCCGCGGAATCCCCGCGCCGGAATCGGCAATATCCAGCCGCATGCGGGTCGGCGTCTCGCTAACCTGAATCCACACCCGCCCATCCGCGCCGGCATGTTGAATCGCATTGAGCAGCACGTTCAATACCGACCGCTTCAGCGCCGCCGACGAAACCCGCACCCACGCGGGCGCATCTCCGGCCTGAATCTCCGCGCGGATACCCGAAGCCTCCAGGCGCGGCGTCAGCATCTCCACGCATTCCCTCGCCACCGCCCCCAAATCCAATTTTTCCGGCGTCGCGGAATCTGGCCGCGCCAGCGTCAGAAATTCCTGAAACACCTTTTCCATGCGGTCCAGCGTATTCCGCATCCGACTGGCCAGCGACGCCATCCGCTCCGGCCGGGCCTCCGGCCCGCGCGCGGTTTCTTTTTCCAGCATCTGCGCGTCCAGGCGCAGGCTGCTCATCGGATTGCGAAAGTCGTGTACAATTCCATTCGCCAGCATCCCTGAAAAAGCCAAATGCTCCTCGCGCCGCCGCGCCCGCGCGCGGTGCTCCTCGCGCCGCACCACCCAAACCACCAGCCCCACACAAACCGCGAACGCCGTGCCGAGCAAAATCAAACTCAGGTGATACAGCGAATCAATCGCGCGCGCCGCCGGCCATCCTTCGCGCTCCACGGCCCGCCGACGCAACCCCAGCTCCAGCGTCACTTCTTCCGCTTGCAGGTTCGTCACCCCCACGGAAAACGTCACCACCGGAATCATGCCGCTGGCCGACGCCAGCATATGCCGCCGAATGCTCGCCGGCGATGAAAAATGATAGTTCTCGCCCCCCGCCGGCCCCTCCGAATCAGCCACATGCTCCAGAAACAGCGTCGCCTCCCCGCGCCGCACCGCCACATATTCCAGCTCGTCCTCCACCTCGCGCAACGAGCGCAACAAACTGGAAAATTCGCGCCACGCTTCCGGATTCTGCGCATCGGCGGCGCTCGCCGCGCGCAGCGCCAAACTCATCGCCAGCCACTGCCCCCGTTCCGCCACAACGTGCGCCGCCGCCTGATGCGCCGCCTGACGATGCCAGCGCCGAAGCTCAAACAGCCCCACAATCGCCAGCGCCGCAATCAAAATCACCCAGCTCGCCGCGGTCCACGCTATGGAAAATCGTCGCTTCAATCCTTTTTGCATGCCACGTCCATACTACCGCGCCACCGGCAACGCGCAAGGTTTTCCGGTTGTTTTTCCCCCTTCATGCGGTATCTTGATTAGGATATGAGCAAGATTCTTTCCATCCACACCTACGGCGATCCCGTTCTGCGAACGCCCTCCCAACCCGTCGCCGCCATCACACCGGAAATCAAACAATTGGTGGAGGATATGTTCACGACCATGCACGCCGCCCAAGGCGTGGGTCTGGCCGCCCAGCAAGTCGGACGCACCGAAGCCGTCTGCGTGGTCGAAATCCCGGAAAGCTACGATGTCGAAGAAGAAAACGGCCCCCGTCTCAATCCCGACACGCCCCTGAAAATGGCCTTCATCAATCCGCGCATCACATCCGCTTCAGCCGAAACCTGCAGCATGGAAGAAGGCTGCCTGAGCTTCCCCGATATTCGCGGCCAGGTGAAGCGCCCGCAAAGCATCGTGGTCGAACACCTCGGCCTCGACGGCCAAACCCGCACCACCGAATTGCACGGCTTTTACGCCCGCGCCGTCCAACACGAAATGGACCACCTCGCCGGCGACCTCTTCATAGACCGCTTCAGCCACGTCAAACGCCTCGCCATCCGCGGCAAACTCAAGCGCCTGAAAGACGAAACGCTCGAAAACCTGCAAAACGGCTGAAACACCCCGCCCCCCCCTCCAATAAGTTAAAACTTAAAACCCAAGCTGAATGGAAATCGTCGCCCGCGGATTTTCCTCACCCGCCTGACTTTCGTAGCCCACCCACAACCCCTCCATCGGCAACCGGAATTCAACCCCCCGCAAACGACTTTGAACCTCGCCGGTGGTCAAAGAACTCCATTCCGGCTGCTCCACTTTCAAGCGCATGTCCGGCAACCGACTGGGGAATGCCCAGCCCATGTTCGCCTGCTCCATCGTTGAGCGCAGCAACGGCAAACTCAGCGTCAACAGAGGCTTCGCGCCCCCCGCCTCCGGGACGCCATTCTCCTCCACCGCCAAACCCGGCAGCGGAGCAAGAACGCCCCACCCCAACAGCAATAGCAACCAACCTGTCCAGCGCTTAACCATATTCTCATCCTACCCCATCCGCGCCCCCGACTCCACCCCAACCGTCAGAACAACAAATCCAGCCCTCGTCCAGCCATCCCCTCTCCCTCGGCTGTTTCCTGACCTCCGACCTCTGCACTCTGCCCCCTTTTTCCCCACATGAAGCCCCTCGCGCCAGTTTGCCTTTTCCCGCCCGCCCAACTAGGATATAGGTATTACTGGTTTTAACTCGGAGAATAATCATGGCAGAAATTTTCAAAGCATACGACATCCGCGGAATCTATGGCGAATCGCTCACCGACGACATCGCCTTCAAAATCGGCCGCGCCATTTTCACGTTTCTCGGCTGCAAAAAAGTCGTCATCGGCCGCGACATGCGCCCCCACTCGCAACCCCTCTTCGACGCCTTCGCCCGCGGTCTGACGCTCCACGGCGCGGACGTGGTGGATTTGGGCCTCTGCTCCACGCCCATGTCCTACTTCGCCAACCGCCTCCTCGGCGCGGACGCCTCCGTCATGATTACCGCCTCCCACAACCCCGGCCCCTGGAACGGATTCAAAATCTGCCGCAACAACGCCACGCCCATCTCCGGCGCAACCGGCATCATGGACATCAAACGAATCGTTCAGGAAGAAGACTTCGCCCCGACCGCCCCCGCCAAAGGCGCCATCACCACCTACGACATCGTCCCCGCCTACGCCGAACACTTCCGCCAATTCGCCGACATCCGCCACCCGCTGAACATCCTCATGGACTACGCCAACGCCATGGGCATCGTCGAAGCCAAAACCTTCGACGGCCTCTTCCAAATCACGCCCCTCTTCGACACCCTGGACGGCACCTTCCCCAACCACGAAGCCAACCCGCTCGACACCAGCACCCTCGCCGCCGCCCAGGAAGCCGTCCGCAAAGGCAAATACGACTTCGCCGCCTGCTTCGACGGCGACGCCGACCGCGTCGGCTTCCTCGATGAAAAAGGCGACATCATCCCCATGGACATGATAACCGCCCTCATCGCCAAAATGGTTCTCGCCAAAAATCCCGGCGCCAACATCTTCTACGACCTCCGCTCCTCCTGGGCCGTCAAGGAAGTCATTCTGGAAAACGGCGGCATCCCCAACCAAAGCCGCGTCGGCCACGCCTTCATCAAAGCCCAAATGCGCGAAAAAGACGCCATCTTCGCCGGCGAACTCTCCGGCCATTACTACTTCAAGGAAAACTCCTTCGCCGAATCATCTGCGCTCGCGGTGATATTCATCGCCAACCTCGTCTCGCAATCCGACAAACCCCTCTCCGAGCTCGTCGCCCCCATGCAGCGCTACTTCGCCAGCGGCGAAATCAACTCCACCGTCGCCGACTCCCTGCTCGTATTCGACAAACTCCGCAGCAAATACGCCGACGCCGACAAGATGGAGCTGGACGGCCTCAGCTTTGAATATCCCACCTGGTGGTTCAACGTCCGCCGCTCCAACACCGAGCCCCTCGTACGCCTGAACCTCGAAGCCAAAACCAAAGCCGAAATGGAAGCCAAACGCGACGAAGTCCTCGCCATCATCCGAAGCTGACCCCCTCGCCGCAAACCCGCCCCCCACGCGCGCCCCGTTGCGCCATAAAAGTTTTCCATACCGTGGAAACATTTTTTCCACACCGTGGAAAAGTTTTGCCCCAAACTCCTCCGCCAGCCCGATTTTTTCCACACCGTGGAAATTATTTGGCAATGTCCGAAAGTGTG
>DBPO01000007.1 GCA_002304915.1 Verrucomicrobia bacterium UBA1418 | reverse complement strand
CGCCCCCCCGCCGCCGCAAGCGCCGCAACCTCCGGCGCCGTCCCCACCCGCGCCAACGCCAGACACGGTCGCGGCTCAGAATCGCTATATCGAGAGCAAGGATGTCTGGATGCGCAAGCTGGCGAATCGTCCGCCGCCGGCGCGAGCCGCGGCCTTGGTGCCTGACTTGAAGCGTATTTTTCAGGCCGAAGGGGTGCCGCCGCAACTGGTGTGGCAGGCCGAGGCAGAATCGAGTTTCAATCCGGCGGCGCGCAGCCCGGCAGGCGCGGTCGGGCTATACCAATTCATACCGGCCACCGCGCAGCAGTTCGGCCTGAGCCTGACGCCCCAAGATGAACGGCTGGACGCGAAGAAAAACGGGGCGGCAGCGGCAAAGTATCTCAAGTATTTGCACGGGCGTTTCGGCAACTGGCCGCTGGCTCTGGCGGCCTATAATTGCGGTGAGGGGCGGCTGTCGAAAACCCTGCGCGCCCACGGCGGCAAATCTTTCGCCGATATTCAAGCCTATCTCCCCGCCGAAACCCGCATGTATGTGCCCAAAATTGCGGCCTTGATTCAACTGCGCGAAAACGCCGATTTGGAGCGGCTATAAGGGGCAATTCGCGCGTTTGCGGGGGCGTAAATCTTTCCCTTGCTATTCGCCGATTCATCCGGGTACAATCCCGCCGAACTGTTCACTAACAACATTCGAAAACACAGGAGTAATATGAACGAAACGAAGTTGCTTCAAGACATCGCCAAATTAAACGCCAGCCTTTACGGCAAGGATTTCCTGCTGACATGGGACAAAACCATTCCAGAACTCAAGCTGATCCTGCAGACAGCGGCGTTGATGAAACAGCTTTATGAAAATAATGTATCGTTGCGGATTTTTGATAGCGGATTGGCCATTTCCAATTTCCGCGACAATTCCACCCGCACGCGCTTCTCGTTTGCGTCGGCAAGCAATCTGCTGGGCTTGGCCGTGCAGGACCTCGACGAAGAGAAGTCGCAAATTGCCCACGGGGAAACCGTGCGCGAAACCGCCAATATGATTTCCTTCCTCTCACAGGTCATCGGCATTCGCGATGACATCTATATTGGCAAGGGACACACCTACATGAAGGAAGTCGCCGAGGCCCTCGATGAAGGCTATGCCAAGGGTGTCCTCCCGCAACGCCCGGGCGTCATCAATCTCCAGTGCGACATTGACCACCCCACGCAATGCATGGCCGACCTGGCCTGGTTGCAAGAGTATTTCGGCTCGCTCGAAAACTTGCGCGGCAAGAAAATCGCCATGACATGGGCCTACAGCCCGTCGTATGGCAAGCCCCTTTCCGTGCCGCAAGGTGTCATCGGGTTGATGACCCGCTTCGGTATGAACGTCTCGCTGGCGCACCCCAAGGGCTATGACCTGATGCCCGAGGTGGTCGAACTGGCGCGCAAGCAGGCCAAGGAATCCGGCGGCTCATTCACGCAGGTGGATACCATGGAAGCGGCCTTCGCGGATGCCGACATCGTTTATCCCAAGTCCTGGGCCTCCTTCGACGTGATGAAGAAGCGCACCGTTCTGCTGGAAAAGAACGATCAGGCCGGCCTCAAGGCGCTGGAAAAATCCTGCCTGAAGGAAAACGCCAGCCACATGGACTGGGAATGCGACGAAGCCAAGATGAAGCTGACCAGGGGCGGCGAGGCCCTTTACATGCACTGCCTGCCGGCGGACATCACCGATGTATCCTGCAAGGCGGGCGAAGTCTCGGCCAACGTGTTTGAGAAATACCGCATCCCGACCTACAAGGAAGCGGGCTACAAGCCGTTTGTCATCGCCGCCATGATTCTGACCAACCGCATGGAAGACGTGGTTGGCACTCTGAGCGAACTGATGAACTATCCCATGGAGCGCGTGCTGGACGTCTCCGGTTTGCCGCCCATCAAGAAGGCCACCAAGGCCAAGAAGGCGGTCAAGAAGGTCGCTGGCAAAGCCAAGGCCACGACGAAGAAAGTGGTGAAAGCCGCCAAGAAAACCGCGAAGAAAGCCGTCAAAAAAGCAAAGCGCTAATCGGCCCACGCCTTGAAGCCACCCGCCGCCCGGCCCCCCGGGCGGCGTTTTTTATGGCCGCACGGTAGCCGCGCTCGCTGAGCGCAAAAGCTGTTCGGCTGTCTCCCTGAACTCTGCTCTGACTTCTCTTCCTCCGGCTGTTTCCTGACCTCTGCTCTCGGACCTCTGCTCTCTCCAACCTAAACGATTGCCATCGGCCCTCTGAAAAAGATATATTGACCGGAATATGACTTCAGCTATCAAACGCGTCATCGTGATTGTCAACACGATAGGGTTTGTTGCGTATCTGGTCTGGCTGATGCAATTCACCACCGGCGAGACCATGCGCTCTCAGGATGGCATTCTTTACTACGTTCCCTGCCTGCCGTTTTTATTTGTTTACATGCTCCTGGCGCCACCCAAACCGGCGTCAAAAGAACATCCGGACGCTTCAGGCAATTCCCCTGCCCCCGCCGCTCCAGCCGATAAAGACACCTCTGAAGCGAGCAAGCCATGACCTCCCCCCGCATGTCCCCGGAACGCAAAATCACGTTCGTTTCCATTGTTATCAACATCGTGTTGACGGGGGCCAAGTTCGCGGCGGGCATTTTCGGGCGTTCACAGGCGTTGATTGCCGATGCGATTCATTCGCTGTCCGACTTCGCCACCGACATCGCTGTGCTTGTGGGCTTGCGCTTCACCGCCAAGCCTTCCGATGAGGATCACGCCTACGGCCACGGCAAGTATGAAACCCTCGCCGCGGCGATTATCGGGGTGGTTTTGGCTTATGTGGCGCTGCGAATTGCCGGCTCCGCCATTCAGCGTATTTTCGGTGCCATTCACGGCGTGCCCATCCCCCGACCTTCAACCTTTGCCTTTTGGACGGCTTTTCTTTCCTTCTTCATCAAGGAATGGCTCTATCAGGCCACCATGAAAGTGGCGCGTGCGACAGGCAGCTCGTCGTTGGTGGCCAACGCGTGGCATCACCGCTCGGACGCCTTTTCAGCGCTGGCCTCATCTCTCGGCGTGGGCGCGGCGGCTTATTTCGGCGACGACTGGCTCATTTTAGACCCGATAGCGGCACTGTTTGTCAGCATTTTCCTGATTCGGGTCGCTTGGCAAATTATTCGCGAGCAAATCGGTTTCCTGACGGACCAAAGCCTCGCCCCGGAAGTGTGCGCGGAAATCATCGCGATGGCTCAGGCCATCCCCGGCATCAGCGAACCGCATGAGTTGCGCACCCGCATGGTGGGTCGGACGCCCGTCATTGACCTGCATATTCGCCTGCCGGCGGACCTCCCCCTGCGCGAGGCGCACGACATCGCCACACGGTTGGAAAATGATTTGCGCCACCGATTCGGAAAAGAAACGATTGCCAACCTTCATCTGGAACCATATCCTGACCCAATTAGTTAAGCGGAGATAAATCATGGAACAAGGTGCCTCTAAAATTGCCAGAATGCTGGCCTTTGCCATACTCTTCGGCATTGCAGTTACGGCGTTCAATCCTCACTACCGTCAGGCTTTTCTGGCCATTGCCAACGGCACCCCGCAGGAAAATCCCATTTGGCAGTCCAATCGCGAATACTATCCTGACATTGTCCTGCCCGGTATGCCCCCCTATCAGCCCGCCCCGTCCGTAGAACCCAATTCCATCCCAGCGGCCACGCGCGCTGCTGCGCAACCCTAAATCGCGAGGCCCGCCATGACACGCAACAAACTCATCACCTTTTGCTACCTTTTTATTACCGGTATCGGCCTCGCCATGCGGTACACCGCAGGCCCCGATGCCCTCGGCTGGCTCTGGGCGGCGACGCTTGCGCTGGCGGCCATCACCATCGGCGCATTTATACTGGTGTCCCAACGCGCCCGCCCCGCCGCCGACGCCGAACTCAGTCTGTACGGCGGTGCGCCCGCCGATCGCACCCAAGTCACGCTTTGGGTGCTGTTGCTGTTGACGGGCATGGTGTTCGGATACACCCGCTACATTGCCTTCATCCAATCGCCGGACACGTTGCTGGGCACGTGGACTCACACGGCCCAGGGGCAGGCATGGAAAGAACGGCGGGCCATGTCCACTACCTCGTTCCTCAAGCTCAAGACTCAGGCCGCCGTCACGGAAGATGTCCGCCTGCGCGTGGTCGGGAAACTGGAAGCCCTCCAGCCCATTCGCGATGAAAACAATTTGCCCATCCTGAACGAGGATGGCCGCTGGGCATTCAGCCAATATAATTTGAAGCAAGACAGCGGCGAAATCACCATTCCGGCGGGAACACCGGCCAACACGGAAATCCTCATTCAAAAGCCGTTCACATCCATTGAGCGTGTGGAAGCGCTGAACACGCCCACGGCTCCCGTTCATCTCCGGATTTTGCAACCGCAAAACACGGTGAGCCTCTTCGCGCGCTCGGGGCGCGTGGTGGTGCCTGTGAGCGTTCTGGGCCGCATCAACTCCGACCCGTGGGTCTATTCGTTCAAGACCATTCTGTCGGTGCAACCTGAGTACATCCAATATCAACCCGATGGCCCGTATTTCAAAATTGCCCGACAAAACATCCGCGTCACAATGGACCCGGCCACGCCGGGCTACGAGGTCCTCGCGTCCTCCGATGCCTATGGATATGACATCGCCCTGACCGGCGAGCTGGTTTCCGCACCGCATTCCTCCAACAAGGCGGGCTTCGATCAGGCCAACTACTTGGAAAGCTACAACATCGGCGGACAGATTCGCTTGCAAGTCCCGCGTGACGCGGAAGCCCCCGCTCCCATTCAGGTCATTCTTCCGCAAGGCGCCGACCGGCCCCGCACAGGCAATGGACTTGTCGAATTCTCCCTCTACCTTCGCGATGAAATCGTGCGTGTAATCAAGCAAACCACGCCCCAGCCAAACGCCGCTTTCCACGGCGCGCTCACGCTCGGCCTGCGCTACGGCATGCAAAATACCGTTTCCATGGCCAATGACATGTATAAAAACACGCCGGTACCGCCGCCCATTCCGCTGGGCAAACATACCGACCGCCTGATTGCCGACGAATTCCGCTACTCCGGCATCAATCACGTTCTCGCCGTCTCCGGTCTGCATGTCACCATCATCACGGTCATGTTCATGGGCATCTTCGCCATGGTGAAGGTGTCGAAAAAAGTCTATGTGCCCTTCATTATCTTTGCGCTGGTCATCTTTGCCATCATCACCGGCGCGCGCCCCTCCACCCTTCGCGCGGTCATCATGAACTCGCTGTTCCTGCTGACGTGGGGCTACATGAGCGAAAGCATCCGATCGTCCGCCCTGCTCGGCGTACCCATCGCGGCCATCATTATTTTACTGCAAAATCCCGCGATGGCCATTGACCCATCCTTCACCCTTTCTTTCGGCGCCATCCTCTCACTGGCCATCTTGACGCAGCCATTCTTCGACCTGTTCAAGCGGCTGAAGGGCAACGATTTCGCCGTTCTCGTCATTCTGCTCACCGTGCTCACATGGGCCTTTGCGCGCCACTGGCTGTTTGTCACGACCCTCCGCTTCTGGGTCTTCTACACCGTGCTTGGCGTTGTTTTATTCGCACTTTCGCGCATGCTGACGCGCATGGGCTTCACCCCGCTGCGCGATTACGGTTTGGCCAACCTCCCGCCGGGAATTGCCGGATTTATTGCCGCCCAGTTCGGCATCCAAATCGGCATGATGGTTCCGCTCTCGCCCTTCTATTTCTTCCGCTGGCCCGTCGCCGGCGCTTATGCCAACCTGATAGCCATTCCCCTCGTGGGCGTTGTGCTGCAGCTTTCCATGCTCGCCGGACTCACGGGCCTCATCCCCGGCATCGGCATTTACATCGCCCTTTTCCTCAGCGCCGCCAACTGGATTTTCTCCATTGGCTTCCTGCTGATTGGCCATTACTTCTCCCGCTGGTTCATTTATCCCTTCATGACCAAGCCCACCGTGTATGATCTGGGCGTGTACTTCGCCGCCGTGGCCGTCTTCGCCTACTGGCGTCCACTCTGGTTCCGGGTGGTCCGCCCATTCTGGCGACGCGCCTCGTCCTCGCGCCGCATCATCGCCTGTGGCTCGCTGGCCGTGCTGCTTCTGGGCATCGGCTGGGGCTGCCAGCACGAACAAGCCCAAATGCGTCCCGAAGGCGAACTGGAAATCAGCGTGCTATCCGTGGGCTACGCTTCCGGCATCATGGTCAACACCCCCGACCGCCGCACCATCCTGATTGACAGCGGCAATTTTGTCACCAGTCCCACCACCCGCATTGACGCCGAACGCACCATCCTCCCTCAAATCTTCGCCAAGCAAATCCGCTCCCTCGAAAGCCTTGTCATCACCTCCCCGGCCGCCGAGCACAGCGGCGGCATCGAAACCGTCTTCACCGCGATGGATGTGAAACATTGCGACTATCCCGCCGCAGTCGCCCCGGTTCTGGCCAAGGAACCGCTCGCCAGCATCCTGGACGAGCGCTCCCCCAACCGCATCAAGCACCGCATCTCCGGCACCACCATCACCCCGCGCATGCTCACCGCCGGCGACATCATTTATCAAACTGAATGCGACGGCAAACCCTTCATCATGGAAGCCCTTGGCCCACGCGAGGGCGACACCCAAACGCCGCTCTCCGTCCGCATCCAGTTCGGCGACTTCGTCATGCTGGTCACCTCCGACCTGACGCTGGCCCAGCAACAAGAATTCCTTGCCAACACTCCGCCGGAAAAACTGAAGGCTCAGGTGGTTGTTGCGCCCCACCACGGCACCGCCGGTCTGGAAACCGTCAAGATTGGACTCCCCGATGCCATGCCCCAGCAACTTGCCAACATCACGGGCAAGCTCCTCAAGGCAACCGAAGCCGAGGCCGTTGTCTTTGAATTCGGCAACCCCCGCCCGGTGGAACCGCTGCTATACAAAGTCGCGCGTAAAATCCATGGACTCACCCGCCGCGCCGCGGAAGACGCCCTCCCAACGGCCCTCAATCTCGCCACCGACACCGACGGCGCCATTCACATTCAAAGCGACGGCGTCGGATACCGCCTGACCACCCAGCTCAGCGAAACCGGCACCGAAGTGGACGAACCCACCCTCCTCGAAATCGGCGGCTGGTAACGGCCACGACAGGCGCTTGGGCCAGTAACCCCACCACCCACACGCCTGTCTGAAAATTGCTAAAAATCTTGCCGGGCACGCGCGGTTTTGCGTCCGCTCCGCGCTTAATACATATCTTTGTTGACGTTTTCGGTGCGTTCGCGCGGCATCCGCTTGGCGAAGAATTTCCGCACAAAGTCATACAAAAACCACGCCAAGGCCGCGACGGCCAGCCAGCCCATTACTGTTAAAAGAGTTTCCATGTCTTCAGAATGGCCCTCCCCCGCTCGTCTCGCAAGCTAAAAAAGGCACGTTCAATCCCTCACGCCCAACCGCTACAGCGGCCCAAGCGACAAGCCGTCGGTTTCTTCTTCCGGCGGCGGCTTGGGACGAAAGTGCGGGCAGGTATCCGTGGCTTCAACTTCGCGCTGATGCAATGCACAACGCTGAACAAACGGATTCACCACATATTCCGCGCAATAACGGCACATCTTGCCTTTTTCATCTTCGTTAAAAATCTGAACCGGGCGGGGCCTGTCCGCCTCGGTAAAAACCTTCGGCGTGCGGCTGTTTTTGTACGGGATGTCCGCTTCGCTATCGAACAAATGTCCGCACAGGGCGCAAGCGACGATTTCGCCGACTTTGGTAAAGCCATCATATTGCGCCTTGCGCGTCAGCCAGGCGTCGCGCCCGCAGGCCGGACAATGAATCTCCACCTTGGCTGGCTCTCGCGGACGCATCAGAAAAACACCTTCGCAAGGCGCAAAATGCCCTGCTTCCACGGCACGCGGTGGGAAACGCCGCTGGCATTCTGAAATTGGTCAAGATGCTCCACATACCAGCGATAATTGCGCACAAGCGCGTCTTTATTGGAATAGCGCGGCTTGTAACCCAGAACACGCTCCGCTTTTTCGATGCTGACAAATGAATCCTTGCTGGCGGTTTCGTACACCCATTTATACAGCGGCGAAAGCTTCAACAGCTCCAGAAAACGCAGCGTCCAAATCATCGGCGCGGCGGGGAACCCCCGGATTTTCTTGCCGTGGCCGGCGGCGTCCAGCACCGCCTGATAATCCTCGCGCATAGTGGTGAATTCCTTGGCGCCAATGTTGAAGGTGTCATTGACCGTTTCTTTCGGCAGGGTCAGCGTGAGCCAAATGGCATCGCAAAGGTCGGCCACATCCAGCAGTTGATAACGGTTCTTGCCATTGCCAATCATTGGAAAACCGTGGCCGGTGTAGGCCCAGTCATACAAAAGCGCAAAGACGCCGAGCCGCTCCGGGCCAATGAAAGATTTCGGGCGAATAATCGGCACACAAAGCCCTTTTTCGCGAGCTTTCAGACATTCCAGTTCGGCCTCAATCTTGGCCTCGCCGTAGGGCCCCACCCCGCACATTTCATCGGTTTCCAGCAAGGGATGATGGTCTGGAATGCCATAAACCGCCGTGCTGGAAATCATGACAAAGCGCTCCACTCCGGCCTTTTGCGCGGCCGCCAGCAAAATGCGCGTGCCGTCCACGTCCGTGCTGTAAATGTCCTCCGGCGAATACAACGGCAAGGCCGCCGCGGTATGAATCACCCAGCGCACGCCCTCCATGCTGCGGGCCACGAGCTCCTCATCGCGAATATCCCCGTGAATAATTTCCACGCGGTCGCGTTCGGGATATGAAAATTCCGCCACGTCCAGCGAACGTATCTCCGTGACGCCCTGCTCCAATAAATGCCGAATCAGATTGATTCCCAAAAAACCACTGCCGCCAGTCACCAACACTTTGCCGAATGTACTCATCGTCTCGTTTTCTCCTGTTAAACTTTTTTATTCCGCCGTGAGGGTTGCGTCAATCCTTGCTTACAGTTGCGCCAGCGCGGCTTGCCAGACCGCCTCCACATCCAGCGTGTGCAGGCAGGCCATATCTTCCCGGCTGCATTGCCGCGAATGGCACGGGCGACAATCCAACCCCTCCTTGGCAACTACATGCTGCGGTTGATGGTATGGCCCCGTCCGCGCGGGATCCGTCGCGCCGTAGATGGCCACCAAAGGCACACCCATCGCGTCGGCCCAATGCAACGGACCCGAATCCACGGAAACCAGCAAATCCATGCTTTTCAGCAACGAACACAGGCCAACCAAATCCGTCTTGCCGCACAGATTGCGCGCGCGTCCGCCAATTTGCTGGGCCAGCCGCTCGCCATCCGCGACATCCGCCGCCCCCCCGATAATCCTGATTTGGCAGCCCATTTCAGCCGACAGCCGACGCCCCAACTCCGCGAATCGTTCCAGCGGCCAATTTTTGGTCGTCCAGCGCGAAAAAGGCGCAAAAGCCACATGCGGCCCGGGGCCACCCGCGTGCGCCGCTTCCGGGATATTCAACTGAATTTCGGGCGGCGGCCCCTCGCCCTCCCCCGGCGCAACCAAATCCACCAGCGCCAGCAATTCATCCGCCGCGTGTCCACGCGGGCCGGGCGCGGCGTCGGCCTGGGCATCATAAAACCAGCGCGCGCCTTCGCGTGCCCACGCCGGACCAACTCGCCAATCGGTGTGCGCCAGACGCGCCACCACGGCGCTTTTCAAAAGCCCTTGGAAATCCACCACCAAATCGTAATGTTCAGCGCGCAACAAACGCGCAAAAGCCCCAAAGCCGCGGAGCATATTTCGGCGTGGGAACGGGATGATGCGTTCGACATCCGGGCAACAGCCAATCAAAGCGGCATATTCGGGCTGCACCGCCCAATCTATGGTTGCGCCGGTGCGCGCTTTCAGCGCGCGAACCGCCGGCAGCGCGTGCGCCAAATCGCCGAGGGAACTGAGCTTGATGACCAGAATCCGCTTCATCGCTCCGGCTTGGATAGGATTTCCTCAATCCGCTTGATTTTCAGCGCGCGGCCGGTGGCCGGGTCCAGCGTAAGCAACGCGCCGTGCAAGCGCACATCGTCCGAGGCAATCTCAAATTTGGTCGGCATGCCCGTGATGAAGCGCGTCAGGATGCTGTCGGTCGTCCGCCCGATGATGGAATCACAGGGGCCGGTCATCCCCAAATCGGTCATGTAAGCCGTGCCTTTGGGCGTGACGGTTTCGTCGGCCGTCTGAATGTGCGTATGGGTGCCCAGCACAGCGGCAACGCGGCCATCGAGAAACTTGCCCATCGCCACTTTTTCGCTGGTGGCCTCCGCATGCATGTCCACGAGAATCATCTGGCCGGAGCGGACATTCTTTTTCAGCCAGTCATCAATCGTGCGAAACGGGCAATCCACCGTGCTGTTCATGAACGTCCGGCCCATCAGTTGCACAATAGTCACCTCGCCCTTGGGCGTCTGGATGGTCGTCGCGCCACGGCCGGGGCATCCCGGCGGCAGGTTCAACGCGCGAATAATTCGCGGCTCGCGATCATAATACGCCACCGAATCCTTTTGGTCCCAGACGTGATCGCCCATAGTCAGCGCGTCGGCGCCGCCGGCGAATAATTCTTCGGCCAGCTCGGCCGTGATTCCGCGGCCGGCGGCGCTGTTTTCGGCATTCGCAATCACCGCATCCGCGCGGCCCTCCGCCTTGTAACGCGTGGCAATGCGCGCCATGGCCATCCGCCCCGGCCGCCCCACAATATCGCCAATCATCAGAATCTTCATGTTCCCCTCCACTCTTCCCCGTCCGTTGCGTTCCATCCAGCCAGCAACCGCGCCATTTTTTGCTCGGCGCCAGCGGCATGGCGGATGCGTTTTTCGGTCACGATGACATCCATGCGCACATCGTGTGATGCCTGCGGCACCGCCGCCACCAGTCGGTTTTCAAACGTCATGCCAACCAGCAAAGCTCCGGTATGTTGCAGCAAGCGGTCGTAATGGCCGCCACCGTGCCCCAACCGCCCGCCCTGCAGGTCAAACGCCACGCCCGGCACAACAATCACACGCAAGGCGTCCGCCGACACCCAGCGCGACTGAACAGGCTCCAAAATATCATGGGGACCGTTCTGCCATTGCGTTTCGTCGTCCACCTCGCACCAGCCATAACCCGTCCGGCGCGCCTTGGGAACGGCCACCTGCGCCCGGCGGGACAATAAATCGCGCATGAGCAAATCCGTCGCAGGCTCCGTAGCGGTCGCGCAATACAGCCCCACCCGAAAAGCGGCGGGCCACCAATCTTCGGATAAAAGACGACGCTGAACAGCGTCGGCTTTCTTCGCGGAAACGGGTTGACGACGCGCGTTGGCGCGGAGCTGGGCCTTGTTCACGCCAGCCTCCTCAAATCAAAGGCTTCCGGCGGACGCGCCGGCTGCCCCTCGCGATTCACCACGCACCATTGCACCTTCGCGATGGCAATCACCGTCTCGCCGCGTCGAATGGTCTGCTGCACCACACCCGTGATGCGACGCAAGCTCACGGGTTCGCTTTCAATCTGCAATTCATCATCCGCATAGGCAGGCGCTTTATAGTCAATTTCAAGACGGGCGATGACGGTAAAATATCCGGCCTGAATCAGCCCGTTGTAATCATATCCGACGGCGCGCATGTATTGCAGCCGCGCGTGCTCCAAATAGTTCACAAACACGGCATGATTAACGTGGCCATACGAGTCACATTCGTATGTCCTCACCGTGATGGAAGTTACCTGTTTCATGGGGGATGAGCATACCCGCCCACCTTGGATGACGCAAGCGCACATCGAATGAAACCCCGCGCCGCGAAACTGGAAACACCCCCGCAATCGTGATACGTTCACTCACCGAATGAAAATTAATCCGCACAAGAGTTTTGGAACCCGCGAATGCCCCGGTTGCGCAACCGAGGTTGCCGCGAATGAAAACATTTGCCCCATTTGCGGCTATCTATTTCCGGGGCGCGGACCGTTGCAACGGAATCTCGTGTGGATTGTCGCGCTGCTGTTGGGACTGCTGTTGCTGCCCCTGATTCTTTCGCTGCTGCGATAAGGCGCGTCCGCGCCGCCGTCCTATTCTACCGCGGTGCCGATTTTGGAGCCGAGCGCGGCTTCCGCAATGCTCCGGCCATCCCGCAAACGCGGAGTCACCCGCGGCACCCACAACATGCGGCGGCGCGCGCGCAACACAATGTGGTGGTCAGGCAGGAAAAAGAAAATCGCATCCAAAACACCCGCCAGCCAGAACAGCGGCGCGAAAATCGCATACACGGTCGAGGCCCGCCGCAGGCGCGACACCTTCAAAGCCGCCGGTTCCGTTGTGGCAGGCATAACCCCCGCAAACAGTTCCGCCAGCACCCCGGTAAATTCCGTAAAGAAACGCCCGTGGCTGACGGTTTCCTGCACGTCGAAACCATCTTTCAGCGCGTCGAATAATTCCGTCGGCGTAAAGCCCGGATGCTTCATGGAACGCGTCGGATCGGTCAACCCGGAAATTCTTCGGAAAAAGCCCACCAGCGAGCGGCGCTTGCGGCGGACATGCAAAATCAGCCGCGTCTTGGGCCGCAAGATGCGATGCACTTCCGCCATCAAATCGGCCGGCGTATCCACATATTCCAACATATCGCTCATCACCACCGCGTCAAAAGCGCCATCTTCAAATGGCAATGTCGGCAAGTCCGCCACATGGATTTGAGAGATGCCCGCCTCGGCCAAAAGTTCGGCCTGCACTTCCGACGTGACTAGGCTGCTCCACGACGCACCCCCGCCCCCGCCGGCATTGTGCATGGCCACGCTGATGGCGTCATCGCCGGAAGCTTCCAGAACTTCCTGCCCGCTCACGCGATCCAGCAGGCGCACCAGACGCACCAGCACACGGCGGCGCGCCGGAGAACGCAGGAAAATCTTCATTCGCCACTGGACCACGTCCGGTGTAACAACGGCACTGGAATCGGTTTCGCTCATGACTTACCCGCGAATATGCCACCCACGACCGGGTTTTGTCCAGTCCAGAGCCATCAAATTTCCCCCAACACACGCCCGTCGTCTGACTTACGCCCATTCGCAACCCATCTTCACCCTTGTTTTTCACCCCCGTCTGCGTCATGCTGGAAGCTATTGGTGAGTCCATGATTTTACGTCATTTACTATTGCCCGATATCCTCGATTTGGTCGAAGCCGGCCGGTTGAACGATGTTCGCGAATTTTTAGCGGCGCAACCCGCGCCGGAAATTGCCGAATTGCTCACCGCGTTGGAAGACCGCGAGCGCGTCCTGCTGTTCCGTCTCCTCAATCGCCATTTGGCCGGCGAAGTGTTTTCGCTTTTGGAAACGCCCGCGCAGGACTTGCTCCTGAAAAATATGGCGCAGGAAGAAGTCCGCCAAGTCATCGCGGACCTCTCGCCCGACGACCGAACCGCGCTCTTTGAAGAACTTCCCGCGCAAGTCACCAAGGGCCTTCTCAGTCTGTTGAGCGACGACGAACGCAAGCGCGCCCTCACCCTCTTGAGCTATCCCGACGAAAGCGTGGGGCGACTGATGACCGACCGCTACGTCACCATTGACCCCCAATGGACCGCCGCCCAGGCGCTGGACCATCTGCGAGCCGTCGGCACCGATTCCGAAACCCTGACCATGACCTACGTCGTGGATGCGAAAGGCCGCCTGACGGACGAACTGCGCCTGCGCAAACTGATTCTCGCCCAGCCCGACACCCCCATCAGCAAGCTGTTGGACGGCCATTTCGCCGCGCTTCGCTCCCTCCAAGACCGTGAAGAAGCCGTGCAGGCCTTCCAAAAATACGACCTCTTTGCCCTGCCGGTCTTGGATGCTGACGGCGTGCTTCTCGGCATCGTCACCGCCGACGACATCCTCGACGTGGCCGAAGAAGAAGCCACCGAAGACTTTCATAAATTGGCTACGGTCAGCCCGCTGCAAATGAATTTCAAGGAAGCCTCTCTCGGGCTTCTCTATCGCAAGCGCATCGGGTGGCTGGCCGGACTGGTGGTCATGAGCACATTCACCGGCCTCGGCATCAAACTGTTCGAAGACGCCATTTCCGCCGTCGTGGCGCTGGTCTTTTTCCTGCCACTGCTGATTGACAGCAGCGGCAATGCCGGCTCGCAAGCCTCGACGCTAATCGTGCGTGCCATGGCCACCGGCGATATTAGCCACGGCGACTGGCGCAAACTTTTCTGGCGCGAAGTCGGCGTCAGCGCCGCGATGAGCTTGACCCTCGCCTTCATATCCTTCTTCCTCGCTTGGGCGATGGGCGGCCTTCAGGTTGCATTCGTTGTCTCACTGAGCATGTTCGCCGTGGTGCTGGTCGGCAACCTCACCGGAACCATACTTCCCGTGATTCTCGACAAATTGGAATTCGACCCCGCCACCGCCAGCACACCGCTCATCACCACGATTGCCGACGTGCTCGGCGTCTTGATTTATTTCTCCATCGCAACCCTGATTTTACAAATCTAACCCCATGATCCGCCTTTTCTATTGGTTCATGAAACGCCGCCACTGGTGGTAGCCACTCTCAAGGAGCAACCCATGAAAAAACACATTTCACCCCTCATTCTCAGCCTCATCGCTCTCATCACCCTGAGCCTTACGGCCCCCGCCCAGCAGCGCATCGAATTCCAGCGCCAGAAATTTGACCGCTCACGCTTCAAGCGCCCCGATCCCTCCATGCGCCCGGAATCCCCCCAACCCACGCCCGTGTCCCCCGCATACGAATCCGCCCGCCCGCGAGGCATGGTCACCGAGCCCCCCGCCGCCAACGAACCCGAATTCAAGTTCCCCGATTCCACCACCACTCCACCCGCCACGAACGTCACATCATCCCCATCCCCGTCATCATGGGGCTTCTCGACCACTTCAGAGTCCGGGGATTACACCCCCGCCGGCGCCACCCCCGAAGAACAAGCCGCCATCAATGAGCCGCGCTTCGAGCTAATCCCCGGCAAATGGCAAACCGACCCCAGAGACTTCGAAAAACTGCTCGACCTCCAAAAAGAATCCGGCGCCTGCATGCTGGTCTATTTCAACAACCAGATTGACTCCAGCCAAAAAGGCCTCTGCAACTGGTTTGAGAAGAAAGTCACCACCGACATGAGCTGGCGCAAAGCCATGAAATTCTACATCCAGTTCCAAGTCATCCTGCCCGGCAAAAAAGACGCCCAGGCATTGGTCGAAAAATTCCGCGTCAACAAAACCCCCGCATTATTTGTCGTCAAACCCTTCAGCACGTTCTACACCCGCATCCAAGTCTTTGAATTTCCCGTCGGCGACCGTCCCATCCCGATTGAAGCCGACGTCGTGCTCGAATCCATCAAAGCCGCCAGCACCCCCGCCTACAAAGACAAATTCTAGCCCCCATGCCCGGCCTGCTCCAATTTATCGCCATCGCCCGCCTGACGTTGATTGAAGCCATCCGCCGCCCCGTCTTCCTGCTCATTTCGCTTGTGTGCATCGGCGGCATCCTCCTGATGCCCCTGCTGCTCAACTACACCCTGGGCGATTCCGCCCGCATCATCCGCGACAGCGCCCTCGCCCTCTACTTCCTCGGCGGCTGGCTGCTCGCCGCCATTGCCGCTGGCGAAACCCTGTCGCGCGAACTCCGCCGCGGCACCGCCGCCACCATCCTCGCCAAACCCGTCTCCCGCGCCACCTTCTTTCTCGCCAAAGCCGCCGGCATCGCCGCCGCCCTCCTCCTCTACACCCTCGCCGCCCTCACCGCCGTCCTCCTCGCCGTGCGCGCCGGCGCCAGCGACCTGCAACTCGACTGGACCGCCGCCCGCCCCGCCCTGCTCGCCCTCGCCGCCGCCCTCGCCCTCGCCGGCGCATGGAACCACCGCACCCGCCGCCCCTTCACCTCCGCCGCCTTTCTCCTCATGCTCCTCCTCCTGCCCGTCGCCCTCGCCATCGCCGCCTGCACCCCCACGCCACTGGAAAACCTCACCTTCCCGCACAACTTCTCGTGGGAAATCCTGCGCGTCGGCCTCCTCCTCTACCTCGGCCTCGGNNGCATGGCCGCCGCCCTCGCCACCGCCCTCGCCACCCGCCTCACCCTCACGCCCGTGCTCCTCGTCACCGCCACCTTTTTCATCCTCGGCCTCATGAGCGACAGCCTCCTCGGCCCGCACGTCACCCACTCCCGCCTCGCCCTCGCCGCCTACACCCTCCTCCCCAACATCCAAGCCCTATGGCTTCTCGACGC
>DBPO01000037.1 GCA_002304915.1 Verrucomicrobia bacterium UBA1418 | reverse complement strand
GCCGCGGCTGGCGGGGGCGTGGGGGCGTGGGCCTGATTGCGCGAGAGCCAAGCGGCGAGGGTCAGCGGTGAAGCAGTAGCGTCCCGGCGTTCCACCCACGTCTGAATTTCGCCCAGCAGTCGGCTGCCATTTTCGAAAGGCGCGGCCAGCCATTTATCCATTACCAAACGGCGCATGGCGGCGAACTCCATGGGCGTTTCGCCCAGACGGGCCTCGGTTGCCAGTTTGCCGAGATAATGCTGGTCGTTTTGGCTTTCAGCCGTGGTGTATTCCGCGACGAAATCGGCGAAAGCCTCTTTGGCGTCATTGCCGAAACGGGCGTCCAGATTGTCGCGGAGGCAACGGGTTTCCGCGACCATCCAGACATCGGCCTGTTCCCGGATTTGCTCGGCCACATCTTGAGGCAACGACTGGGCCATCTGGAGGGCTTGCGACTGGACCTCGCGGGCCAGAGCAAAGTGGGTATAGGCGCCCAGCAGAATACCGGCGTCCGTTTCAGGCTGGGCGGCAGCGGGACAAGCGGTGACCGCGAGGGCGATTAGCAGGACAAGAATAGGTTTCATGGCGGATTCTCCCGGGTTGGAATTCAAGGGGCGACGGCGCGCGCCTGAATGCGGCCGCCGCTGACATCCAGCACCTGCAGTTTCAAGCCGTCGGGCGGAGAGAGGACCAGCGCTTCCGCCAGTTCCTCGGGGGGCAGGGCGGATTCCATGCTGAATTCGGCCACGCCGGCGGTATAGCTTCGCTGGGCAACACTGCGTACATCGGACGTCCGCCCTCGCAAAGAGTCACGTATTGCCTTGAGCTTCCACAGTTGGTCCACGCCGCCGACGGTCAGTTCCACGCGATGGACAAAAGCGTCAGCGCTCGGGGCGGCGCTGCCGGGCGTCCACTTGGACAGCATGTCGGGCAGCAGGGAGTCCAATGCCTTTTCGCCAGCGCCACGCAGAGCTTTGGCGCTGCCGCTGACGTCTTCGAGGCCGACCACCGTGACATCTTCGGAGGCGGCGGCCAGCGTGGCGGAATTATCCGTGCGGACGGCGCGCAGGGTGGCGACTGCCTGATAGGAGCGCAGATTGGTATCGGAGATTCGCCGGGCGGAAGGTTTTGCTACTGCTTCGCCAATGAGGACGATATCCGCGCCGAATTGCGTGCCGAGGGCGGCCGCCCCCCGGTTATCGCCGGCGGCAATCAGCATTTGCTGGCTGCGGGCGATGTTGGCGCGCACCATATCCTGATCCACCACGGGCACATTCTGAGCGAGCAGTTTTTTGATGGCCATGGCTTCGACCTCGGCGGTGGCGATCGTGCCGAGGCTTTTCTCGTCCATGATTACCATGACCCGTGGAAGGAGGGACGACGGGACGACGGGTTTTGCCCGGGCCGCCTGCCGCGGGGAGGGGGCCGGGCGGGAAGCGGCCGGCGCCTGAGCGGGTCCGGTCGGGGTGACGCAGCCGGCCAGCAACAAGAGAAGCGGAAGAAGGACGATGGGACGAATTTTCATGATGGGGATTCCTTTCAACGCAGGTGACGGTTCAGCGCGACAGCCATGTCATGGACGACTTTCCGGGAATGCTGGGCAAGGGTATCGTTTCGGCCGCCCCGTGCCGCGTGATCCACGCTCCAGAGGATCTTGCCCGTGCCGCAATCAATCAGACGGATCGTGATGCCGACGACGGGGTAGGAGCGGCCGCCCAGCGCGACGGTTTCATATTCCGAGACCGTGCCGATGATGACGGCCTGCGCGCCGGCCATCTGGCCGAGCTGGGCGGCCTGGCCGGCGGTCAGGCCGGAGAGGGCGACTTCGGTTTCGCCCAGCACGCCGGACATCTGTGCGCGTTCCACCAGCTCGTAGCGGGTTTGCTTCATCATTTCGGTGACGAACTGGTCCGACACGGAGCCGCCGATCAGCGTGGTGGCGGCCTTGAAGGGAAGAATGCCGACTTTTGTGATGCGCTTGGCTTCCCGGGCAACATAGACATTCGGCGCACTGGCGCCGGAGCCGCCGGAAGCGGAACCGCCGGATGTCGCGCAGCCTGTTGCCAGAGCGAGGAGAGGGATGACTAAGAACCATTTCCATTTCATGGGGGTGCTCCTATTTCATTTCCAGTTTTCGAACTCGTGAATCCAGCGACTGCAGACGGGTGACAGACATCTCCAGTTGTTGCAATCGGCGTTCCAAATCGGCGATGCGCCGCTCCATATTGTAGGCGATGGAGGGCGGGCGGGTGGCCGCCCCCAGGCGGGCTTCCAGAGTTTCCAAGCGCTGCAGGAGCGCCCTCCATTCGGCATCGGTGACCACGGGGGCCGGCGGGGTCGCAGGCTCCGGGATGTCGGCCGGACGGGACGGGGCGGTGACGGCGTCGGGAAACACGCTTTCCACCGGGCTGACGACCTGTCCGGAGGCCGGACCCGCGCCTAGGACCAGCAGGCTGAACAAAACGAATACGAACGGAGCGGGGTTCATGGCCGGTTTCATTCGATTTCCACCGTGATCAACGTGCTGCCTTTGACAAAATGGCCGTTGGCGCATTTATAGACTCGGCCGTACAAATAGTGATCGTTCAGATACGTCGTGACGGGTGCTTTGCAGACGGGACATCCGGAACGGGTTTTCTTCGGAGCCGGCGGAGGGGGCTGTGCCGTGGTGGTGCCCGTTGTTGGGGTGGCAGCTGTGGACGTCGCCGGTGCAGGGGTGGAGGCGGCGGAGCTGGCCGTGGAACCGGAACCCAGTCCGGGAGGCGGCGGTCCGGGGCGCCCGGTGACATTGCATACCGGACAGCGCCAGTCATGGACGATCATGTTGTCGGTATCGTAGACGTGCTCCACAAGGTCGGTTCGTCCGCAGAGGGGACAGTGGCCGACCAGGGGAGCAGATGAACTGCTGGTTGTTTCCGGTTTGGGGGCAGAGGACGAGGCGCTGTCCGAACTGGCGGTCGAACCGGCACTGCCGGCTCCACCGGAAGGCTTGGACGAACTGGAGGGTTTGGTCTGAGCGGAAGGTTTTTTGCCGCCGGAACCGGAGGATCTGGAGGCCGGGGCCGCCGCGCTGGCGGATGGCGCCGGAGAAGCGCTTGCGCCGCCGCTGGAGGAGGAATCGGAATCGTCCTCGTCCGAGCCGAAAATGTCACCAACAACCCGGTCGGCAGCCCCCTGGCCCATGGCCTGGCCGAAGGCTTTTCCCCCTTCGGTGATGCCGGATTCCACGGCATCGCCGATGGCCTTGCCCCAGCTGTTTTCCCGGTCGGCCTTGTTGACGTTCCGAGTGGAGTCGTCCCGGATATTCCGGGCATCGCGTCCGCCGGCATCTTTTGTGATTCTGGCATCGCGGATCTGCTGGTTGCCGATGTTGGAGGATTCCTCCATCTGGGTATTCTGGGCCATGGTCAGGGAACTGTCGGTCCCGCGCTGTTCCTGGTCCCCGGTCCATTGGGACGAGAAGTCGTCCGCCGTCTTGAATCCGCCCGTGGCCATGCCGATATCCACGTCGGCATCGGACGGGGGTTCCGCGTCGCGCAGATCGGGGGCGCCCGGAGTGGTTCTGCCCTCGCCGGTGCCGCCTTCATAGGTGGTCTGCGACGTGATGTTGCCGTCGGCGTCGGTTTCGGTTTCCGTGGCGCGGGTGAGGTTGCCGTCGGCGTCACGGGTTTCGGTGAGCGTGATGCGGCTGCCGTCTTTGCCTTCGACATAGCCTTTGGTGATGGTGTTTTCGCCGGAAGAACTGTCCGGCGCCGGGACATCGGTTTCGTCCGGCATTGACGTATCGTCTGATTCCGGGATGTCCTCCGGTTCATTTTCGGATTCGTCATCGGTGACGTCGGGTTCGTCCGTGGCGGTCTCCTTCCCTCCGCTGCTTGAATCCGTCCGATCTTCTTCCGCGGAGTCCGCGGTTTCTTTCTCCTCCGTGGCTTCAGGTTCTGCTTCGCTTTTGGGTTCTTCGGCGGTGCTGTCCTCTGCTTCGGGCCGGGGCTCCGGCTCGTCATCGGCTGGGGTCTCTTTGTCATTCGGCTTCTGGGCACTATCGTCTGCTGTGCCATCCGGTTCATCCGCTTTCGGCTCCGGTTCCGTTTCCTTGGCGTCCTTGTCCTCCGTTTTCACGTCTGCGTCATCTTGGGGCTCGGCCTGCTCCTCTTCCTTCGCAGCCGGGTCTTCCATTTTTTCTTTATCCCCGTCGTCACCCTTCTTAAGGACATTGGGAAGATATTTTTTCGCCAGATCCTCAGCTATGGCATCCGGGGCGAATTCCCCGATTTTCTTGGCGGCTTCGGCGAGACGGTCGTCGCCGGTGAGTCGCGCCGCTTCTTCGAACATCTTCTGTAGTTTTTCCTGTTTGTCGGTGTATTTGTCATAACTCTTCATCAACTTTTCATAACGTTCTTTCCCAATTTTGCTGATGAGAACCTCTTCGGCCTGTCCAGACAGATCCTCTTTCAGCTTGTCGAGTTCGCTCTGAAGGCGCTCTTCAATCTTTTTCTGGACATAGTCTGCAGCCGCGCGGGTGGGGTCGTCTGCCGCCGTCTTGGCCTTTTGGGCGGCGTCCTCCATCCATTCGACGGCCTTGGTGGAGGCGCCGCTGGTGATGGCGTCAAGAGCCTTGATGTAAACGTCCGCTCCGGCGGCGACGCCCCGGCGGAGGTCCTGCTCCAGAATGTCTATGCCGCGGACCTTCAGATCGCCAGCGGCCTCGCTGTAAGTACTGCTGCCGGCACGGCTATCAACCGAAAAGGTTGTCAGTGTGGTGTGCATTTTGGTGGCCAGACCCAGACCGTTGTTTTCGAATGGGTCCAAGGCTGCCGGGGTATCCCCGCGGTCACGGTCCTTGCCGTCGAAGAAGTAGCGCCAGAACCTCTGCGAGTTGCGTGAATCAGGATCGTCCTTACGTCTGAATCCAGGGATATTTTCCAGAAGATTGTCTTTCTGCAGAATCTCGTAGTACTCGTCCATCATGCGTTGATTATTAATGCACGGCCTCCCTTGTTCATCGTAGTAGATGGCCCTCTGGTAGGCGAGAACATTCAGAATTCGCTCCCGGTCGCGTTTGTTCCGCTCGGAGGGAAGAACAAATTGTCCGACGAACGAATCCGTTACGTATTTTTCCGTGTCTTTGGCTGCTTTCTTGACGCCGTTGGCCACATACGAAAGCCCGCTGCCGATGGCGTCCATGACGCCGGCCTCGGCGTGATAGGGCAGGGCCAGCAGCCCTATGGCGCAGATGAGCATTCGGGTGGTGATTTTTTTCATGGCAACCCTTTCGGTTGAGGTGTTCTTTCGGGGTTATCTGGGCTTCTGGACTTCAAGAGGGGAGGTGCAGGGGCTTTCGAGGCCGTCGCGATCCACGGCGACAATCATCACGACGAGTTTTTTCGCCAGAAGTTCGGGGGGGAGCAGGGCTTCCGGCTCGTTCACCACGGCTATTTCATCCTGCCCCATGAAGCGTCTGTTCAGGATGCGGTAGCGGGCGATGTCATCTTGCGGCGGCGGGGTCCAACTCAAGCGCGCGCCGCCGTCATCGTTCCATTCCACTTCGACGTTGGCGGGGGCGTCGGGAAGAGGCTTGGTGGTGCCGGCGACTGCCTCGGACCAGTCGCTTTCGAGTCCGTCGGCATCCACGGCTTTGACGCGGTAGTAGCGGGTCAGGTTCGGGGGGAGTCCCTCCTGCTTGAGGCCGCGAACTTCACCTTTCGGGATGCGGGCGGCCACGGCAAAGACACCGTTCTCGACGGCCGAGTACTCCACCACGTATTCAGCGATGTCCCGTTCCGGATTGGCGCTCCAAACCAAGCCGATAACGCGGGCTTTGCCCTGCGAGGTGCGCAGGCCGGTCGGGGTCTTGGGCACAACCTTGGTGATGGCGGCGACGGGATCGCTCCAGTCCGAGGCGGCACCGGCGGTGTTGATGGCGCGAATGCGATATGCGTAGGCGGCGCCGTCATTCAAGGGGGTTCGCACGCTGGAGCGCATGAAGCGGCCGGTTTCGTCGCCGGTGTCCGCATAGCCGCAGGTGTCGCGTCCATCCAGCCGCGCGATGCTGGCAAAAGAGCCATCGCCCTCGGCGCGTTCAATTTCATAAGCGACGGTTTTTTCGTCGGCCGATTCTTCCCAAGCCAATTCCACGCGGCGCGGCTGGCCGGTAACGGCTGACAGGCCTTCCACCGGCGGCGGCGGGGTGCGGGTGGTGGCCGAGGTGATTTCCGAATCTCCGCTTTCAGAGGATACCGAATTAATCGCGCGGATAAAATAGTAGTATGTGTGGTTGTCTTCGAGATGGCCGGGGTCGCCACCGCCATCCAGCCAGGATGTGGTGTCGCGCCCGTTGACCGAACCCACACGGGCAAAAGTGCCGTCTTCGCCGTCCGCGCGATAGATGGTGTAAGAGACGATGTCCGGCGCGGGGTGTTCTTCCCAGGCGAGCGGAACACAGCGAACTTCGGAGCTGGTGGCGGTCAGACCCGTCGGCGGTTCCGGCGGCGGCAGGGTCGTGACTTTGACTGGCGCGGAGGCGTCGCTTACGCCCCCGACGCGGTTGACCGAGCGCAGGCGGTACCAATAAAGGGTGGAGTCCGCCAGCGGCGAAGCGGGAGTGCCGCCTTCCTGAAAGGAGGTCGCGGACACAGTGCCGACTTGCGCGAAATCTCCATGGGGGTCCGTGGTGCGTTCGATGCGGTAGCTGACAATGCCTTCCGAGGCCGGGGCGCTCCATTCCAGCCGGACCGCTCGTCCGCCGGGCGTCGTCGCGCGAATGTTTCCGGGCGGGGAGGGAAGGGGAGCCGTCATGCTTTCCATGACCGGCGAGGGCGCGCTTTCCAACTTGGTCCGATCAATTGCCACCAGTCGGTAGTAATAGGTGCTGGCATCCAGCAAGGGGTTGCCGCGAGCGCCGGCGTCCACATGGCGGCCCCGGTTTGCCGCCACGGTCGCAACCGGGACGAAGGGGCCTTCCGGACGGTCCGCTCGTTCGACGCGATATTGCAGATAGCGATCGTTCGGAGCGCTCCATTCAAGCGTCACTTCTCGCAAGCCGAAGTCGGACACCGAAAACCCGCTCGGCGCATCCGGCGGACGAGCCTCAGACATGGCGGCCACCGGCCCGGAATAACCCACCAGATCGTCGGGACGGTCCGAAAAGCCGCGCGCGGCATCGCGTTCCTGAGAAACCACGCGCTGGACTCCCCAGTTCTGGACCACCGCTGCGACCATTTCGTGCACGATGACGCGGGCATGGCCGGAGAGCGTATCGAGGGGATCGTCGGAGCGGCGGGCGTGTCCCACGCTCCACATCACCCGCCCGGTGTCGCAGTCAATCAGGCGAATGGAGGCTCCGACAACCGGGTAGGTGCGACCGCGATGAGCCACCGTGCCATATTCATCCACGGTGCCCAGAATGACGCCGTCGGCGCCCAGCATGCGGCCGGCTTCGATGGCCGCGGAATCGGACAAGCCGGCAAGCGCGAGTTCGGTTTCCCCCAGCACACGGTCAATCTGTCCGCGCTCCACCAGCGTATAGCGTCGCGCGCGCAACATTTCCGTGACGAAGATGTCCGAGACGGATGAACCAATCAACTCCGTTGGCGCCTTGAAGGGCATCACCGCCACTTTGGAAATGGAGGAGGCGATAGGGGCAACATATACGTTGGCATCGGTTTTGGTGCGAGCGAAGTGTCTGGAACCCTGCGCGGACGCCGCAACCACGCTCAGACATCCGGCAACGGCAACTACCAGCCCCATGCGCATTCCCCAGCCGATCCGCCCGTGCCTCCAACCAGCCTTCATGTCCCAATCTCCGATAATTTTTGAGGAATCTTTTTCCTCGAACAAAAGCGTGTAGGATACGGCCCTTGAAGGCAAGACAATAATCGGGAATTCTTCCGAAGGAAAAATCCCCATGAACAAACATTCATTTTCCCACTTATTTGACCGGCCAGAATGGAAAGATGAAAGGATACTCACGGCATGACGACTCATTTCTTTTGGAAATGCTCCATGTCGAAGTCGGCGAGCGGCTTCCGGTGTAGCGGATCGGCCGTAAAACCGTTTGTGCGCGCCCACGGTGGCTTCTAAATTCTTCCAAATTCTACTTGTCAAACGCTTGACATGGTTTTCCCTTCCGGGTAAGTTGCAACGTTAAGAGAGATTGTAGAAAAACGTTATGGCAAACATTTTAATCATAGATGACGATCCGGCAGTCCGCGATTACTTGGCGGCGCTGGTTACACGTCTGCATCACAAGTCCATGGTGGCATCCACTTGTGCCGAGGGTTTGAAGCACATGGCCACACCGGAAGTCCAAATCATTATTGCTGACATTTATTTGCCGGATATGTCGTCGCCGACGGAATGGATTGGCCAACTCAAGACCCATGCCGCCAAGCGTCCGCTTATCCTGATCACCGGCGAGCCCTCTGAAGAGCTTGCCATAAAAAATCACGGCAACGACATTCTGGCGTTCCTGACCAAACCCTTTGAATTGGCTTTTATTAAGAGTCTTTTGGCACAAGCCACAGCGAACCTCCCCTCAGAGGCGACGACATAGCGAGCGAGGCGACCATGATCGACAAAACACGTCTGGGATTGTCTTGTTTTGACGAGCGCTACGGCGGCTTGTATCGCAAGCGCGCCGCCCTTTGTGTGGGGCGGCAGGGCAGCGGGAAAACGCTGCTCGGCGTTCAGGCGCTTTTACAAAGCGTCAAGGAAGGCGAGCGCGGCCTCATGTTGTCCGCTTGGCGCGCGCACGATTTGACCATTACGGCCAATCATCTGGGCCTGCCCCTCGCCGATGCGATTGAAAAGGGACAAGTCATCCTGTTGGAATGCGCCGATCTTCTCCACACGCCCTCTGCGGAAAAAAATTGGATGTTGCCGCCCGGCAGTTTTCTGGAATTGCAAGAAATCATCACCAGCAATAGCGTGAGTCGTGTTATTATTGACACCATTCTGCCGTGGGTAGCCATTCAGCCGGAAAAGAAACTGGCCCAGCACGTATTCTCATTTGTTCAGGCGTTTGAACGGATGGGCGTGACCGCCCTGTTTACCATGCCGCGCCCGGTTTCCCCACTGGCCTTCGCGCTGAAAAACCGCTTGGAGGAACAAATCCCCATTGTGTTCACCCTCGATTATGATGAAGCGACCGGCCGACGCTCCCTGCTGGTTAATAAATATCTGGGCGACCTGAATCTGCCGCCGCCGATGGAGCTTATCATTGCGCCCGGCACGGGCCTCATGCGAGCCCCTAAATTGGTTCCCACGCCTCAGCTGTTGCCCATGCCTGTTCCAAAGTCGGCGAAGGTTGCAAAGCCACCGCCGACAAAAGTGCCCTTGCCGACGCCGGCGCCAACGTCCCCGGCTGTTTCTGAAAGCGCCGTCGTTCCGGGCGCTATTCGCTTTGCATCCGTGTTCCGCACGTAGGGAAGGGTGGGCACATGTATGCCGCCTATTGGAACCTGAAGCTCAAGCCATTCCTCAACGTAATGGACCGCCGGTTCCTGTTCACCAGCAGCCAGCATGAAGAAGCCATCGCGCGTTTGCAGTTCATTGCCGAAAACAACCGCCTGGCGGGAGTCCTGACCGGCATCTACGGCATCGGCAAATCCACCGTGCTCAAAATCGTCGCCTCCAATTTAGAGACGCAGCATCGCTTGCCGGTGATTTGCATGGATGCCATCCCTGACGGTCTGCTGCCGATGATGCGCACCATTCTCGACGCCATGAAAGTAGATTCCGCCGCAACCACGCTACCCGATGCGCTGATGGATTTGTGGCGCACGGCCAATGCCCGTCCCGACAGCCTCACACGCACGATCCTGTGCATTGATGAAGCCCACTATCTGGCCACCGAGGAAGGATTCTATTTCGTCCACTATTTAACCAATTTGCGCCGCACCGACCGCCGCACGCAAGCCGAGGAGCCCCTTTTCTCCGTCATCCTCAGCGGCGCGCCTGAGCTGGTTCCCGCCATCCACTCCGCGCCCTCTCTGAGCCAGCGGGTGCAGATTTCATATGAAATCACTCCGCTGACCGCTGCTCAAACGACCGCCTATGTCCAACATCACATGCGGCTCGCGGGCGGCGATATCTGGTCGTTTGGCGGGCCCGCTCTTGACGCCATCCATCGGATTTCCGGTGGCATCCCGCGCAAAATCAATCTGCTGTGCGACACCGCTCTCATGCTGGGTTATGCCGCGCAAGTGAACCAAGTGACGCCCGCAATCATCCAGCAGGCCGCCGGCGATGCCGGCCTGAAGCCCGCGCCCCCTCCGCCCATCCAACAGGAGAATGTCCGATGAATGATTTCTTTGAGCTCATGAGCCACCCCATCACGATTATCGCTACGATTCTCGCGTTGTTCTTTGTGCTCATGGCCGTTTTCCGCCATTCGAACAAGCGCAAGAATACCCCCGAGGCGGAAGGCGGTCCCGCCGGCCCGGTGCGGGTCGCCAGCCCTTATATCCCCACCACCGCGCCGACATCCGCCGCTGACACCAAGAAGGGGAAAGCCGCCTTCGACACCACCCCGCAAGCAGGAAGCAAAGTCTTTCGGCAGTTTGGCCAGCCGGAACCCTCTGCTGCCACCCACGAACCAGACGAATACGTCTGGGAGTGATCCCATGAGCAGGCGTTGCAGGCCTGTTCGGCTGCTTCTCGTGTTGGCCCTGCTGTGGCCCGCCATCGGCTGGGGCGCTGAACTCATGCCGCTGGGTGGCGCTCCGTGGGAACCCGGCCCCGATTCGCCCCCGCCGCAGGAAACGGCGGCCAACGAGTTGCAGTTTTCCTTGCCTTTTCATCAGTCTCTCGACCGCGTGTACTGGGATTTGCCCATCCGCCCCATTCCGCGCCAGGCCGGTGGAATCACGCTGGATATCACCTGCGACAATCCCGCCGCCATTCGCGCCATTACCCTTTACGTGCAAAGCGCCGGGAACTGGCTCGCCGCAACCGCCATTCCCGCCGCCGGACGCCAAACCCTGTTTTTCCCCGGCGCGGACTTCCGCGCGGAAGACAGTCACGCGGATTGGACCCGCGCCAATCGCCTGCGTCTTTCCATCTGGCGCGGCGCGGGCCGCTCCGCCACGCTCATCCTGCACGGCATCCAAACCGATTCACCGCCCATTGCCGTCATAACTGCCACCTCCGCTACCGCGCCCGGGCAGGAGGCCCTCGCAAAAGAGTGCGCTCAGCGCGCCCGCCGCCTATTCGAAAAAGTCGGACTTTTAACCACCTCTCTCACGGACGACTTCACAAAAATTACACCGCGCCAACAGGCTTGGGTGGTGTTGCCCTACAACCCAACTCTCTCCCGCCAACACCTGAAACTGCTGGAGCGCTACGTCAAGCGCGGCGGGCGTTTGGCCGTTTTTTACAACAGCCATGCTCCGCTTGCCGCGCAACTGGGTTTTGACGTTCGCGCCTATGCCACGCAACGCGAAACCTGGAGCACCGTCGCGTGGACCACGAACGCTATTGAGGGCCTGCCGTCGCTCATGGCGCACATCACGCAACATCTTTTGCCGGTGCGGGCCGCGGACGCCCCCGCCATCACCCTCGGCCATTGGCTGAATCCCGACGACCGCCTTGACCGTGACCTCCCCGCTGCCGCCGTTTCGCCCAACGGCCTGTGGTTTTCGCATGTGCCACCGCTCGCCACGCCCGGCGCCGTGCAATGGCTGGCGGCCGCTCTCGCACACGCCGACCCCACCATCGCCGCTATCCGCGACCGCCACCAAGCCGAGCGGCGCGAGCGCGATGCCCAGGCCGCCGCGACCGCCGCCAAACTTCGCCCCGCCGCCAATGAAATCCGCGGCGTCTGGTCGCCGCCCATATCCGCCAGCGTTCGCTCCAAGCTCATGTGCCAGCTTGCCGAAAACAAGGTCAATGCCCTGTTTGAGCACATCGGCTCTCTCCGCGATGACCTGCCCGCAAATCCCGCCCGACAAAGACAAATTTCGCGCGCCATCGCTCAAGCTCACGCCCAAAACCTGCAATACCACGCTTGGCTTTTCTGCTGGAGCTGGGACGGCTATCCGCCCCCCTGGTCCAGCGACCGCTTCTTGTCAAACACCCCCGGCAGTGCGCCCACCTGGCTCGACCCACAACACCCCGCCAACCGCGAGCAATTGCTGAATACAGTCGCCACCCTCGCACAACTTGGCGTGGACGGCATTCATCTCGATTATATCCGCTATCCCGAATGGGTGGGGGAGACTCCCACCGCCGTGACCGACACGCAACGCGACGACCTGACCGCCACCGTCGCGGCAGTCGCGCAACAAGTCCGCGACATCAACCCCGCGATCCGCCTCTCCGCCGCCGTGTTCCCCACGCCGGACTCCGCCGCCGCCCTTGGTCAGGATTGGCCCGCATGGCTGGCCAACGGAGCCTTGGACTTCGCCAGCCCCATGATTTACGCTGAAGACACCAGCCGTTTTGCGCAACAACTCGCCGAAGCCATCGCCGTTGCCCCCAAGGCGCAAAAAATCGTCCCCGGAATCGGCGTCAGCGCCGATTCCACCCAACTGGATGCCCTTGGCGCCGCCCAGCAAATGGAAGCCGCCCGCGAACAGAAAACCGGCGGCACAATTTTCTTTCAACTCACCGCCGAATTACTCGAAATTCTGCGCATCCAACGCGCCGACTAATTAAAATAAGCCGCAAGCATTTTCAGGCGAAAATCGGTCTGAAAGAACTTTGCCAAGACATGTATCATTATTAAATGATTGACCCATCCTTCGCCTGCACCTAGTCTGTTATGCACGAAGGAATCAATGTCCGGGCGTTAACTGGTGTATGATGTGCAATGAAATGAAAACCCGTCTGCTCGCTGCACTTCTCATCTTTGGCGCACCGTGGGCGCGGGCACAAAGCACTATCGTCTACGCACCTGGCCCGGCATTTTGGATACCTTGGTCGTTCGGGCCATCTGCAACGCTTGATATGAATCAGGATGGGGCAATAGACTTCACTTTTTCGAGGGGTCCCTCATTCTGCACCGCGGATATCCCGAGCAGTCATTGTGAGGAATCATTCTGCGCAGGGACCCCTGCAACAAATAGCATACTGAATCAAGGCAACTATGTCGCCAGCATTCCGCCCGGTGAGTGGATTGGAAATTCTGTCCCATCTAATATGGCGTGGTCTGCAGGCAGCTACACATACTTGTACACTTGCTGGGATAGTCCGCGCTATGGCACATCAGGGGTCTATGGTTCAATTGGCGAACAGGGTGAAGGATACCTTGGAGTGCGCTTTTCCGCTGCTGATGGATTTCACTACGGCTGGATATTTATGCAGGGGCAATCCATTATGGACTGGGCTTATGAAACGCGGCCGCACCATCCGATCCGGGCGGGAGCCAAGCCTGTCCCTGTTCTTCTGACCTGTTTATCGCTTCAACGTCCCGGCTATCTGCGCATGGCCGCTGAAACCGAAACAGGAAAGGTTTACCAAGTTCAGGTCAAAACCAGTTTGCTTGACTTCTCATGGTCGAATCTGAGTTTTGCGCTTCTTGCAAGCGGCACAAGCACCTTGGTGGATATTCCTATGACCGACCCAAAGGCCTTTTATCGAGTTGTTGAAGCCGATTGAGGAAAACATCCGCGAATCGCGCCGATTAATTAAAATAAGCCGCAAGCATTTTCAGGCGAAAATCGGTTCTGAAAGAAGTTTGCCAAGGCATGTATCATTATTAAATGATTGACCCATCCTTCGCCTGCGCCTATCCTGATGCCAATCAGTCCTTGGGCTGCATGAAAATTGAAGTTGGCTGAAGGAACGGTCGAGTCTGCATATGAGTTCGGTACTGAAACATGAGGCCAAGTCCCTTGATAAACGTGTGGGCCCAAAGGATACACAGAAAACATGGCTGGGTGCTCTCAGTTGGCTTTTCCTCGCAGCAGGAGTCCTGCTTCGGCTTGCCCAGTGGCTAAACAACAGAAGCCTCTGGTTTGACGAAGCCATGCTAGCCCGAAACATCATCGCCAGAAACCCGTTTGAGCTATTGGCTCCACTTGACTACGCGCAGGCAGCGCCCGTGTTATTTCTGTGCCTTGTCAAAGCAGCAACCGTTTTGTTCGGGTCGGGGGAACTCGCACTGCGGTTCGTGCCATTGTGCGCGTCCATTGTTGGTTTGGTTGTCTTCCTTCTTCTCGCCAAGCAGTTTCTTGAGAGCCGATATGTCCCGATTGCTTTGTTTCTCATCACGACATCTCCGATACTCATATACTATTCGCAGGAACTGAAACAATACTCCGTTGACGTGGCTGTTACTCTTTCGCTGACATACTCCTTCTTCCGACTGCTGAAATCGGACCCTCCGCGCAAAACCCATTTGATTGGCCTGTGCGTTCTTGGAAGCGTGGCCACTTTTTTATCCCATCCCAGTGTCTTTATTCTGGCAAGCATCGCGACCACTCTCATCGTGATGAAATGCTGCAAACAACTTAATATTTCATTCGGGCGCCTCTTCCTGATCATGCTCCCTTGGGTGGTTGGCCAGGGTGTGAACTACATTCTCTTTCTACGGCCGATTTCCGCGAATAAAGCGTTGTTGGCACACTGGCAAGATGGCTTCTTGCCTCTTCCGTTTAACGTGGTTGCGGTTAAGACATGGTATTATACTGCAAGCCGCTTTCTCTCTTTCAGTGGATTCCCTGTTCATTGGCACGTGTATGTCTGGTTGTTGGTTGCGATTGCATTGGGTTATGCCATCCGGCGAAAATCTGCACGACTGCTGATGATAGCCATGTGTATCGTGTATGCTCTTGCTGCTTCGGTTCTTGGAAAATACCCATTCTGGGACCGCCTGATATTATTCGCCATACCATTGCTCATCTTGTACGCCGTGTTGGGGCTTCAAGTCGTATCGAGAGAAGGGCCTGCACTTGTTCGTTCTATACTGGCCTTGATATTGGTTGCTCCTTATCTCGTGTGGTTGCCTTCCACGCTCATTCCCATACAACATGAAGAAGTGAAGCCGTTAGTGGCGTATCTCGATTTGAATCGGCAATCGGACGACCATGTGTATGTGTACTATGGCGCATGGCCTGCCGTGCAGTATTATTATCGCAACAAGCAACGGGATGAGGCCTTCTGGCATTGCGGACGGTCTTCGAGGGATGACAGGAGTGTGTATCTTGCCGACATGGACACGATGAGGCAATGGCATCGCGTGTGGTTTCTTTTTGCACACGGACATCTGGATGAAGAAGACTTTTTTGTTTCCCACATGGACGGCAGCCGCGTGGAGAAGCACGTGGAACACGGCGCGAGTCTATATTTGTATGACTTCAGACAATCAGGCGCCAACAAGGCAGTCGCTGGCAAGTAGTAACAGCACAACGCTTCGCTCGGCACTCATTCGCACACGTCATCACAAACATGAATGGGGCGAATTTCGCTGCGAGTGAGCGCTGACGTTGCGGGCTGGGGCGGGGTGTTGGGGCGGTCTTCTGCGCTATTTTTGTATTAGGATGGTTGCATTGAAGATTTGGGGTTTGGTATAAGTGACCGATTATGGCGCGTAGAAAAACCAAACCTAAAAAGGCGTGGCGGGAAACCATCGGCCTGCTGATGCAGGCGGTGTGGGTTCTGCTTTTGCTGGCTTTGGCGTCTTATACGTGGCGCGATATTCCGTGGGAGTGCAGTCCGTGCCAGTCACCGACGGCGAATTATATCGGGCCGGTGGGGGCGTGGTCGGCGTGGGTGGTTTTCAAGGTGTTTGGGCTGGCGGGGTTTCTGGTGCCGTTGCTGCTGGCGGTCTGGGGGCTGATTATGCTGTTCCAATCGGGTGAGCGTATTTGGCCGAGGGTGCTGTGGATGACGGGCATCCTGCTGGGGGTGAGTGTGCTGCTGGATTTGCAGGTGTCGTTTTGGAGCGGGGTGACGGCGGAGCGGTTCAATTTGGATGATTTGCCGGGGGGGTTGAGCGGATATTTTCTCGGGCGGCAGTTGTTGACGAATTTTCTTGGGGTGGTGGGGTCGGTGGTCATCAGTTTGGGCGTCATTCTGAGCGGCCTGTTTTTTGTGGCGCAAACGCATCCGGCTGAGTTGTGGGCGGCTTGGGGGGAGTGGCGTGAGCGCTGGCGGGCCCGCCGCGAGGAAATTGCGGCGAGTCGGCGGTCGGCGGAGGAAGAGGCTGAACGGCAAGCGAAAAAGCTGGAGCGTGAGCGCGCCAAGCTGGAGAAGGAGTTGGCGCGCGAGCGGCGGTTGCTGGAGAAGGAAGAGCGTCGCTTGCAGAAGGAACGCGAGCAACAGGAGCGTGCCGCGGAGAAGCAGCGTGAGATGGAAGAGCGGTTGCGCCTCCAAAAGGAAGCAGCGGAGGAACGCGCTCGCGAAGAAGAGGCGCGGAAGGCGGCTTTTCAGCAGCGTGTGCGGGAGCAGGAGCAACAGCGGCGCGAGGCCGAGCGGCGGGCGGCGGAGGCGCAGGCTCAGGCCAAGGCGGCGGCGGCTGCGCAAGCTGCCGCGGCCAACGGCGCGGCTCGTCAGGAGGGGGGGGCGGCGGCGGATGGGACGGATGCCAAGCCGCCGCAGGTTTGGCAATTGCCGCCGATGACGCTGTTGCAGCCGGTTCCGCCGGGCGCCGGCGCACAACAGGGGCCTGAAGAACTGGAAAAGACGATTCATACCATTCAGGCGACGTTGGCGGAGTTTGGCATTGAGGCGGAAGTCACGCATGTGGAGCGCGGGCCGGTGGTGACGCGCTATGAGTTGCTGCCGGCGGCGGGGGTGAAGGTGGAGCGCATTGCGGCGCTATCGAACAACCTTACGCTGGCGCTGAAGGCGGAGAGCATCCGGGTGCAAGCGCCGATTCCGGGCAAGGGTGTGGTGGGTATTGAAGTGCCGAATCAGGCGCGCGCGCCGGTTGTGTTGCGTCAGTTGCTGGAAAGCGCGGCGTGGAATACGACCAAGGCGGCGTTGCCGCTGGCGCTGGGGCAGGATGTGGGCGGTCATGTGTTGCTGGCGGATTTGGCGGGCTTGCCGCACTTGCTGATTGCGGGCGCGACGGGGCAGGGCAAGACCGTTTGCATGAACTCCATTCTGGCGGGTTTGCTGATGACGCGAACGCCGGATGAACTCGGGTTGATTCTGATAGACCCGAAAATCGTGGAGTTTTCCACGTACAACGATTTGCCGCACCTGCTGACACCGGTGATTACCGAGGCGAAGAAGGTTGTGAGCGGACTGCGGATTGCCATTCAGGAAATGGAACGACGATTTAAGCTGTTCCATCGGGCGAACGTGCGTGATATTCGCAGCTTTAACCAGCGGCCCAAGGTGGAACAGCAGGATTTATTCGGGGATGCGGAAGGGGCGGAGGAAAAGGAAACGGCGGAAGATCCTTTGCCGGAGCGCCTGCCGTATTGGGTCATCATTATTGACGAGCTGGCGGACCTGATGCTGATGGCGCAGCAGGAAATTGAGCCGCAAATTCAAAAATTGACGCAGTTGGCACGGGCGACTGGCATTCATATGATTATCGCCACGCAACGGCCGACGGTGGACATCATCACCGGCACGATTAAATCGAACATTCCGGGGCGCGTGGCGTTCAAGGTGGCGCAGAAGAATGACAGCCGCGTGGTGATTGACCAAGAGGGGGCCGACAAGCTGGTGGGGCGCGGCGACATGCTGGTGCTGAGCGGCGCGAACAAGCTGGTGCGCGCGCAGGGGGCCTGGACCAAGGATGCCGAAATTCAGGCGATTGTTGATCACTGGAAAGCACAGGGCAAGCCGCGCTATGACAATCGTTTCGCGGGCAAAGACGGCGGCGGGGGCGGCGTGGAATTGCCCGGCGTGGCGGATGAGGACGATGAGCTGATTCAGCAGGCGATTGAGGTGATTCGCCAGACGCGGCGGGCGAGCACGTCGGCGATTCAGCGGCGGTTGCGCATCGGCTATACGCGGGCGGCGCGCGTGATGGATGTTTTGGAGGAGCGGGGCATGGTTGGCCCCACTCGCGGTGCGGAGCCGCGGGAGATTCTTTTTGACATAGATGGCTTGGCTCCCATGGAGCAGGATGGCGCTGACGATGATGGCGCGTAGGCAGGACGTATGAGCGGATTGGGACCCCAGTTGCGCGCGGCGCGCGAAAGACTGAAAGCTACTGCGTCGCAGGTCGCCGCGGCCACGCACTTGAAGGTGCTGGTCATCGAGGCCATGGAGCGGGATGACTATGGCAAGCTGATTGCCCCGGCGTATGCCAAGGGGTTTTACAAGCTCTATTGCGATTATTTGGGGCTGGATGCCGAACCGTTTATCGAGAGCTATCTCAATTCGCCGGGGGTTTCTGAGGATAAAACCGAACTGATTCGCGACCAAAAGAAAAAGGCGGGCTTGTTTTCCGGGTTGCAGAAAAAGATGCAGGAAATGCAAAAGCGGGGCAAGGAGAAGGAGCCGCGTAAGAAGACTTCTCCCGCGCGGCCCGCGCAGGCGGCGCGCAAGGCGGGCGCAAAGGATGCGGGCGAGGGGGTAACGAAAGACTCCTCGGAAACTCAGGCCATCCCCACGCAAGCCGAGCTTTTTGCGGAGAGCGAATTTGAGCAGGCGCCCGACGAGCCTGCGCCCGAGGTGATGGCAGATGAAGGGAAGGTCGTTGCGCCGCCGCCAGTTGCCGAGATGGAGGCGGAAGTTGCAGTAGAAAGGCCCGTGCCTGAGCCCGCTGAAGAAGCAGAACCTTTTGTGTTGGAAGCGGAAGCCCCGCCGCCGCCGCGACCCGCGCGCACCAGGGGGGGCAAGCGCAATAAACCGACCGCTCGCGAGGAGGCCGAAGAGCGCGCGTTGCTGGCGGAGCGTCGCCATCGCCAACTGGAGGAATCCCTGCGGCAGGCGGCGGAGGAAGTTCGCCGGGCGCACGAGGAAGCGGAACGTCGCGCGCGCGAGGAAGTGGAGCGCAAGGCGCAAGAGGCGGAGCAGAACCGCCGGCAGCTCGAAAAAGAGCTGAAGAGACGCGAAGAGGCCGAACAAGCGGCGCGCGAAGAAGCGGAGCGTCGCCTCGAAGCCGAAGCGCAGAAGCGCGCGCAGGAAGAGGCGGAGTTGCTGGCGCGTCTGGAGGCGGAACGGCAGGCGCGAATCGAAGCGGAACAGCGCACGCAGGAAATTGAAAAGCAGCGCCGGGAACTGGAATTGGAGCTGCAACGCCGCGAAGAAGCCGCCCGTATTGAGCGCGAAGCGATTGAGCGCCTCTGGCAGGAGGAGGAAGAAAAGCGTGCGGCGGCAATTGCCGAGCAGGTTGCCCGCGAGGAAGCCGAACGCGAGGCGCGGCAGGCGGCTGAACAAAAGGCGCGGGAGACGGAAGAGAGCCGCCGGAAGCTGGAAGAGGAGCTGCGGCAGGTTGAAATAGATTTCCAGAAGGCTCGCGAGGCGGCGGAACAACGCGCGAAAGAGGAAGCGGAGAAGCGCGCGCGCGAGGAGGCCGAACAACAGGCGCGCGAAGATGCCGAGCGGAAAGCCCGCGCGGCGGCCGAAGAAAAGGTGCGCGAGACGGAAGAAAAGCGCAGCCAGTTGGAAGCCGAATTGCGTCAGCGCGAGGAAGAAATGCGCCAGGCGCAGGCGGCCGCTAAAAAGCAGGCGGAGGAAGAGGCCGTACGGCGCGCACAGGAAAAAGCGGAACTGGAGGCGCGTCAGGAGGCGGAGCGTCAGGCGCGGCTGGCGGTTGAACAGCAGGTGCGCGAGACCGAAGAGCGGCGGCGATTGCTGGAGGAAGAACTGAATCGTCGCGAGGAGGAAACGCGGCTGGCGCGTGAGGAAGCGGAACGGCAGGCGGTGATTGAAGCTCAGCGTCAAGCTCAGGTCGAAGCCGAATGGCAGGCGCGGCAGGAGGCCGAACGAGCGGCGCGGGAAGAGGCCGAGCAACAGGCGCTTGAAACAGAAGCGCTGCGCCAGCAGTTGGAAGACGAATTGCATCGGCGCGAGGAAGAAGCGCGGCAGGCGCAGGCGCTGGCCGAACAACGGGCGGCTGAGGCCGCCGCAGAGCGGGCTCAGGTTGAGGCCGAATTGCAGGCGCGTGAGGAAGCCGAACGTGAAGCCCGGCAGGCGGCCGAGCAAAAGGTGAAGGAAACGGAGGCGCGTCGCCGCCAACTGGAAGAAGAGTTGCGGCAGCAGGAAGAGGCCGCGCGCCGTATGGAGGAAGAGCTGGAGCGGCAGGCCCAGGTTGCCGCGGAGTGGCAGGCTCAACAGGAGGCGGAACAAAAGGCGCGCGAAGCTGTCGAATTGCAGGTTCAGGTGGCCGGCGATCGGTTGCGCGAACTGGAAGAAGAGTTAAAGCGCCGCGAAGAGGAAGCAAAAATTGCGGCCGAGGAAGCGGCGCAAAAGGCGGCGGAGGAAGCCCAGCGGCGCGCCCAAGTCGAGGAGGAATGGCAGGAGTGGAAAGAAGCTGAGGAGCGCGCCCGCGCGGAAGTGGAACAGCGCGCGCAGGCGACCGCCACGAAGTTGCAGGACTTGGAAGAGGAATTGGTGCGTCGAGAGGCCGAAGCTCAACAGGCGCAGGAAGAATTGGAACTCCGCATTCAGGAAGAGGCGGCCAGCCGGGCGCGCGTAGAGGAGGAAGTGCGTCAGCGGGATGCGGCTGCCGAGGCCGCGCGGGCGGCGTTTGAGGCAGAATCCCAACAGGCCGCGGACAAGATTAAGGAAATGGAAGCCGAACTGGCGCGTCGCGAAGAGGCGGCGCGGCAGGCGCGCGAAGAAGCCGAACGTCAGGCGGCGGAAGCGGCCCAGCAACGGGCGGAGGCCGAGGCTGAATTGCAGGCGCGCGAGGAGGCTCAGCGGCAGGCGCGCGAAGCCGCTGAACTGAAGGTGCGCGTGTCCGAGGAGCGCTTGGCGGATTTGGAGGTCGAACTGGCGCAGCGCGAGGAGGCCGCGCGGGCGGCACGGGAGGAGGCTGAACAGCAGCTTCAAGCCGAAGTCAGCCGCCGGGAACAGATGGAGCAGGAGCACCAGCAGCGCGCGGAAGCCGAACGTGACGCGCGCGCCAAAGCTGAACAGCAGGCCGCCGAAATTGAGGAACACCGGCAGCAATTGGAGAAGGCGCTGCGCGAAAAAGAACGCGAAGTTGTTCTCGCGCGGGAAGCCGCCGAAGCCAAAGCGATAGAGGAAGCGCAACGGCTGGAGGAGCAACAGGCGGCGGAAGCGGCTCGGGCCCAGGCCGAACGCGACGCGCGCGAGGAAGCGCAGGCGAAAATCACGGCGGCGGAAAGCCGCATCAGCGAGATGGCGGAGGAGTTGCGTCGGCGCGAAGTGGAAGCCCAAGAAGCGTTGGACGAGCTGCAGCAGCAAGTCGGGGCGGTGCAGGAAGCGCGCGTTCGTGAGGCGGCGGAGCGGCAGGCGGCCGAGGCCACGGAAAGGGCCGAGCGTGAAGCGGCTGAGGCCAGACTGCGGGACGAGGAGCAACGCCGGGAACAACTGGAAAAGGAACTCGCTCGCCGTGAAGCGGAAGCCCAGCGGATTCGCGCGGAAACGGAAGAAAAAATTCAGGCGGAGGAACAGCGTCGCCAAGAAGCTGAAGAAGAGTTGAAAGTGCGCATGGAGGCTGAAGCCAAGGTGCGCGAAGAAGCCGAGAGCCGCGTACAGAAGGCGGAGGAACGTCGCCGCCAGATGGAAGAAACCTTGCGGGCAAAAGAGCGTGAAATGGTGCTGGCCCGCGAGGAGGCTGAACGGCTCCTGCAGGAAGCGGAAGCGCGACGATTGAGCGCGTTGGCGGAGCAGCAGGCCGGCGAGAAGGACGCGAAACGACGCTACGAGGAAGAAATCGAGCGCATTCGCGAAGAAGTGGCGCAAAAGGCGCGAATCGAAGCGGAAGAACGCGTCGCAGCCGAGTTTGCGCGGCGGGAAGAAGAGCGCATTGCGATTCATAAGCAGGAAGAAGCCCTGCGGCGTAAACGCGACGAGGAGTGGCGGCGCCAGGTGGAAGAACAGGCACGGCAGGAAGCCGCCTTGGAGCAGGCCAGAATCCGCGAAGAGGAGGCCCGCCGGGTGGCGGCTGTTGCTCCCGCCCAAGCTGTTTCGGAAGCTTCGGCAGTTGCGGAGGAGCCATCCGCGCCCAAGCCGCAGGCCGCGACGGATCGCATTCGGGTGGTGGTTCCATCGGCACCCAAGCCGATGCCGGTCGGCCAGCCCCAAAAGCAAGCGCCGGTGCGAGCGGCCGTTTCAGGCAAGCCGACCGTAGCGGAGCCGCCCAAAGCAGCGCCCGCCAAGCCCAAAGTGAGCGTCGCCGGGCGTCTGCGTCGTATGCCCTCGGCCATTCGCGGGGCATTTGCCCGTATCCCTTGGCAAGTGTGGCGAACCCTCGCGGGTGTCATCGTTTTGGCGTTGGTTTTCTACTGGATTTCACGGGCTTGCTCGCGAATGAGCGACGCGCCGCCTGCGCCGGCCCGCCAAGCGCCACTGGTTGAAAAATGCCACCCGGCGCCCGAACCCTACTTGGATTGATATGAAAATGAGCCTGCCCAATATATTGACCGTCAGCCGCTTGGTCGCGGCCATCATCATTATGTTGGCGATGGCTTTGCCGATTCCGTTTTCATCCACGGTGGCTTTTGTGGTTTTTGTGGTTGCCGCGATAACGGATTATTGGGACGGCCATTTGGCGCGCAAGCATAATCGGGTTACGGCGTTTGGCAAATTGATGGACCCGCTGGCGGACAAAGTTCTGGTGTGTGCCGCGTTGGTGGGTTTTGTTGGCATTCGGTTGCCCTACGAGCCTCAATATTCGCTCGTTCCGGCCTGGGTGGTGGTGGTAATCATCGCGCGGGAATTTGCGGTGACCGGCTTGCGCCTATTGCTGGCCACGTCCGCCCAAAAACGAATTCTCAGCGCCGGCGGGTGGGGAAAGCTAAAAACCGCTTGGCAAATGGTGGCGATTATTGCGACCTTTGTTCTGCTGTCCGTGCGCGAGGATTTTTTGCCGTTGGGCAATCTGTCCGAGCAGTTCCTGCGGCAATATGACGCGGCATTCGTGATTACCTCTTGGGTGCTGTCGGCGCTGGTGGTGGTGGTGACGCTGATTTCGGGCTGGAAGTATTTTGCCGATCACTGGGACTTGGTGACCGCGGAAATGTAGAATGGTGAAATCGCAATTTTGAAGAACGAAAAGAGGATGACATGAAAAAAACTCTATCTTGGACAATCGGCGTCTGGCTGTTGATGGTTTTCAGTGCCTTGGCGGCGGAAGAAGCTCTGCCGGCGGCGGAAGCGATGTCGCTGGCGGAAATTATCCGCATGGGCGGCTGGCTCATGTATGTGTTGGGCGTGCTTTCGGTGCTGGGGCTCGCGCTGATTATGTACTATTTGCTGGAGCTGCGCGTGCGGAATGTGGCACCGGCCGCTCAAGCGTTGCGCCTGCGCGAGTTGCTCAAGGGGCAACGCCCCACGGAAGCCCGCGAATTGTGCGCGCGCCAACCGACGGCGCTGGCGTCCATCCTGCGCGCGGGACTGGATTTTCTGAAGGAAAACCCGCAGGCCAAGCCGGGCATGTTGAAGGACATCATGGAAAGCGAAGGCGCGCGGCAGGTCGGGCGCATGCAAAACATGATTCACTATTTGCTGGATTTGTCGGCCGTGGCACCGATGGTGGGTCTGCTGGGAACGGTGATTGGCCTGTTGAAGGCGTTCAACTCCGTTGCCTTTGACGTGGCCAAGGCGCGTCCGATGGAATTGGCAGCCGGGGTGGGGCAGGCGCTGATTACCACGATTGCCGGGTTGATTATCGCGATTCCCGCGATGATGGCCTATTCGTGGTTTCGCGGCCGCGTGATTAAGCTAACCGGACGTCTCGAAGGGACCGCCACGGACTTGCTGGCCATTTTGGAAAATCAGGGAGATGCGCCGTGAATTTCTTGAAGAAAGCGGGGCCTCCAGCCAATTCAGGCGTGCCTTTGACGCCGATGATTGACGTGGTTTTCCTGATGCTGTGTTTCTTCGTGACCAGCCAGATTTTCGCGCAGTGGGAAACGGAAATTGACGTGACCCTGCCGACGGCCACCACCGGCGAAATGCCGCAGCGCCTGCCCGGCGAAGTGATTCTGAATGTTTTGTCGGATGGCACCGTGGTCGTGAATGGGCAAACGCTGGCGGATGAACAACTGCGCGCGATGATGGACCGGCTGGTGGCGCTGTTTCCCGGTCAGCCCGTTTTGCTGCGCGCGGACAAGTCCACCGCCTATGAACATGTCGTTCGCGTGTTGGATGTGTGCCGTCAGGCGGATATCTGGAATATTTCTTTTGCCACGTTGGCTCCCGGAAGTTGATGAAACGATTGCTGCTTGTCGCTTGGTTGTTGACGACGACGGGAACCGCCTGGGCGCTGACCGCCGCCGAGCAAATGCGTTTTGCCGATGGAATTTACCTGCGCGGCTTTTATGAAACCGCCGTCAGTGAATACCTGCTTTTGCTGCGTGATTATCCCACCAGCGAGTTGGCGCCGGCCGCGCTTTACCGCACGGGGGAGTGTTACCGGCACATGGGCAACCCCACCGGCGCGGAACGCTTTTACAGGCGGGTGATTAACGAACATCCGGATAGCATTCAGGCGGCGAAAGCCGAGTTGCGGCGCGCGGACATGGCGTTGGCTGCGGAAGAATTCGACGATGCGGTGGCGATTCTAGAGCCGCTGACGAAGAAAACCGAAGAACCGGAAATCGCCGCGCCAGCTTGGTATTATCTGGGCTTCAGCCGGTGGAAAGCCGGTGATTTGGATGGCGCGGACAAGGCGTTTGCGCGGCTCATGAAGGATTTTCCCGATTCACCTTATTGCGCGTATGCCGCGCTGGATCAGGCCGCCATGCACGCGAATGACCCGGAGAATGAATCGCAAATGGCCGCGTGGTTTGCGCAGGCCGTTGAAGCCGCCGCCACGCCTTCGGCCAAGGCGGAGGCTTTGTTCCGCTGGGGCGATTGGGCGTATCGGCAGGGGCGCTATCAAGAGGCGGCGGATACATTGCAGGCGCTGGTGCTGGAGTTGCCCGATGAACGCCGCGCCCGCGATGCCATGGTGGCGACGGCTTGGAGCTTGTATTTTCTGGATCGCACCCCGGAAGCATTAACGTGGGCTGAAAAAGTCATTGCCTCCGCGGGCGATGAGGCGGCTTTGGCTTCGGGCGCATATCTGCGCGCCAACTGTCTGCGCAAAATGAATCGCGAGGGCGAAGCGCTTGCCGATTATGAGCGGGTGGTGAAAAATTATCCGTCCTCCGCTTTTGCGGATCGCGCGGCCTATGAAATCATGGTGACCTATTTCCAGCGCGGCGATTATGAGAAAACGCTGGCGGCAGCTCCGGCCAAACCCGTGGCCGGGAATGAGGCGGATGTCTTGTGGATGCGCGCCGAAGCGGAACGCGCCTTGGGGCGCATGGAGCAGGCGAACGCTCGCTATGAAAGTTTGGTGCGGCAATATCCCCGCGCGTCGTCCGCGCCGATGGCGTTGATGCGGCTGGGGGAAATGGCGCGCACGGCCGACAAGTGGGAAGAGGCGGCGGAACTGTTTCGTCGGTTGGCCACGGATTATCCCCGCGCACCGACCGCTCTGGAGGCATTGAAGGCGTCCGCTCTGGCGCGCGTGAAGACCGGTGATTCGTCCGGCGCGCTGGAGGATTGGGATGCGCTGCTCGGCAAAAAAACGGGGGTTGAGAAGGCCCTTCGCGCGGAAGCTCTTTTGCAAAAGGCGCTGGTGCAGATTGACCTGAAAAAACGTAGCGACGCACTGAGCACATTGGACGAATTACTGCGAGAGGATTCGGAAGGCGCGCAGGCTGCGGCGGGCCATTACTGGCGCGGGGTTTTGCTGGCCGATGATGAAAAGTGGGAGTCTGCCGAATCCGCCCTGAAGTTGAGTCTCGCGCATGTGCCGGAGGAAGAAATCGCCACCTTGGCGCGGTTGCGGCTGGTCGTGGTGTTGCAACGCCTGGATCGCATGGATGAAGCGGCGGACCAAATTGAGCCGCTTTTGGCGCAGCCCGCGCGCGTGGCCGAAAATCCGGCGCTGGTGGAGTGGCTGATTCAGCGGCGGTTTGACCAAGATCAATACACCGCCACCGTGGAAGCGGCGACAGCTCTGGCAGAGCATGGGCGGGGGCCGGCGTGGCGTCAAATCGGCTGGTATTGGGTGGGAACGGCGCAGACGCAACTGCAGGATGAGTCGGCGGCAACGGCGGCGTATAAAAAAGCTGTGAGTGAAAAAGCGCAAACCCGCGAAGGCGTGGAGTCGCGCCTGCTGCTGGCCGCGTTGGAATTGAAGGCCGGCCGATACGAACAAGCCGAGGAAGGCTATACGGCCGCCGCCGATATGGCGACGGGCGACGATACGCAAGACTTGCGTGTGCGCGCCTATTTCGGGTTGGGCGAGGTGGCCGAAGCTCAAGGCCAGCCGGACAGAGCCGCGCGCCATTATCTGAGTGTCGCCGTGTTGTATGACGACCCCGAATGGACACCGCACAGCCTTTTCCGCGCCGGTGAAATGCTGGGGCAGGCGGGCCGGAAAAATGAACAGGCGGCCACGTGGCAGGAATTGTGCGAGCGTTATCCTGAATCCAGCTTTGCGCGACAGGTCGGAAGCCGCAAACCGTGAATGCCGAGTGGAACATTCGCGCCTGCGCGGCAACTTGCATCCGTTGCCAGCGGCCGTTTGCCGACAAGGAAATGCTTTCGTCGCGGTTGCGTTTCACGCCGGAAGGGTACCTGCGCGACGATTTTTGCGCGGCGTGCTGGCCTCAACGCGGGCAGCCCGATGAGGAAGTGAGCGCTTGGGCGGCCCAATGGCACGCGCCGGAGCAAAAAGCGCCTGAACCACTCAAAAAAGAGACTGCTGAATCCCTTTTGCGCGAGCTGATGGAGACGGATGATCCCAGCAAGCGAAATGTCATCTTTATTTTGGCGGTGATGCTTGAACGCCGCCGCGTGTTGGCCGAAAAAGAGGTGCAAATTCAGCCCGACGGCCTGAAAATCCGCGTGTATGAGCATCGGCAAACCGGCGAAAGCTTTGTGATTCCCGATCCGCAGCTTCGTTTGCGCGAAATTGAGGATGTTCAGCACGAAGTCATGGATTTGCTGGGTATTCCTCCGCCGCCTGACAAAAATGCGCCGCCTCCCGCCGAAAATGAGTCAAAAGATGCGGAAAATTCCGAAAATGGCTGATTTTTTGTCAAAAAAAGGAAAAAAAACGCGTTTTTTTTCATTTTTTGTTATTTTTTCGCTGTTTTTGGGACTTTTTGACATTTCTTTGGGAAAAACAGAGCAAAAAGCGCCGGTGGGGCCGCCGTGGGATGACCCGCCGCCAGAGTTGTGGTTTCCGGTGGGCGAGGAAATTGATTATGAAGTTTTCTGGGGCGTTTTCATGGTTGCCGAGGCCACCGCCAAGGCGGAATGGGTCGAACGTGACGGCCGTCGCCTGTTGTCGCTGAATATGCGCGCCAAAACCAACGGGCTGGTCGAAAAAATCTATCCCGTGAAGGAATTTTTGGAAACCATCATTGAGCCGATTTCCTTTTTGCCGCTGACGTTTGAAAAAGACAGCCACGAGGGCAGGCGGTACTCCCATGAATTGACGACGTTCGATCACGCGGCGGGGAAGGGCGTGTGGCGGTCGCTTTCCAAAAATAAAGAGCCGAAGGTGTTTGAGATTCAGCCGGACACGCGTGATTTGATGGGGCTGATGTACTGGATTCGCAAGACGCCGCTGCAACCCAACGAAACCCGTCAATATGAGGTTATGACCGATGAGAAGCTGTATGAGGTGATTGTTGAAACCGGCAAGAAAGAGCCGGTCAGCTTGAAGAATTATGGCAAGGTGATGAGCCTGAAAGTGGAGCCGAAGGGCAAATTCAACGGCATGTTCGTTCGCAAGGGGCGTTTGTGGCTGTGGGTGTCGGATGACCCGCGCGGGACGATTGTTCGCGCCGCCGCCAGTGTGCCGGTGGCCAGTATTAAAATCATGCTGAAGGAAGTCCGCGGTCCCGGCGATGATTTCTGGACGACGAAGCCGGTCAACAAGAAATAGCAAGGAGAAGCCAAGATGAGACTCAGTCAAAAACGTGCCGCTGCTTTGTTGCAGGCGTTCAAGCGCCGCCGCATTCTAGTGGTGGGCGATTTAATGCTCGATCGGTTTGTCTATGGTTCCGTGAGCCGGATTTCACCGGAAGCGCCTGTTCCCGTGGTGCGCGTGGAGAAGGAAACCAGCATGCCGGGCGGCGCCAGCAACGTGGCGTGCAATATCCGCTCGCTGGGCGGACAAGCGGCCGTGGCCGGCTTGCTGGGCAAGGATCCATCCGGTGTGGAGTTGCGCTGGTTGCTGACTCATTCGCAGGTGGATGTGGAATGCGCCATGATGTTTGCGGGAGCCAATACCATCGTGAAGGAACGCATCATCGCGGAACGTCAACAAGTCGTGCGCGTGGATTTCGAGCGGGGCGCGGTGTGGACGGAACGCCAGCGTGAAAAGTTTTTGGCGCTGCTGGCGATTGAACTCGACAAGGCCGACGGCGTTGTCCTGGAAGATTATGGCAAAGGGGCCATCACCCAGCCGGTCGTGGATTTGGTGCTTAAAATCGCCCAATCACGGAACATTCCTGTTGGTCTGGACCCCAAGGATGGGCACGATTTGAACTTCAAGGGCATCACGCTGGCAACCCCCAACCGCAAGGAAGCTTTTGCGATTGCCGGCTTGCCGGACCCCGGCGCGCGAGAAAATCCCTTGAGCGATAAAGCCTTGCAGCGTGTCGGCCAAATTCTGCTGGAAAAATGGGAATGCCAAAATCTGGCCATCACTCTGGGGCCGCAAGGAATGTACTTGGTTTCGCCCGGCCGCAAGCCGCGTCATGCGCCCACGCGCGCGCGAGAAGTATTTGATGTTATTGGCGCCGGCGACACCGTTATTGCCACCAGCGTCACGGCGCTGGCTTCCGGCGCGACGTTTGCCGAGTCTGCCGAGCTGGCGAATATCGCCGCCGGCGTGGTGGTCGGCAAATTGGGCACGGCAACCTGCACCCCGCAGGAATTGTTGAACCACATGCGAAATCCCAAGTCATGAAAAGGCGGGTGGTCGGTGTTATTCCGGCGCGCTGGGGCGCCAAGCGATTTCCCGGCAAAAGCCTTGCGTTCATTGGCGGCAAGCCGTTGTTGCGCTGGGTGATTGAGCGTACTTGTCAGGCGCGTGAACTGGATGGCGTGTTGGTGGCGACTGATGACGAGCGGATTGCCGCCGTGGCCCGCGAGGCGAATGTGGAAGTTGCCATGACGGATCCGGATTTGCCTTCGGGCACGGATAGAATTGCCGCGGCCATTCAGGGACGGCCCGCAGATGTCGTGATTAACATTCAGGGCGATGAGCCGTTGATTGATCCGGCGCTGATTGATTCTCTGGCGCGACTGCTGGCGGAGGATGCGTCGTGGGATATGGCGACGGCGGCCAGCCCGTTGCAGTCGTCCGAAGAGCTGGCTAATCCGGACGTGGTCAAGGTTGTTCGCGCTTATGACGGGCGAGCGCTCTATTTTTCGCGCGCGCCGATTCCGTACCAGCGGGACGCGACTTCGCCGCCCGCGCCCATTGCGGGCAGCCATTACCGGCACGTCGGGATTTATGCTTATCAGCGTCCTTTTTTGGAGCGGCTGGTGCAAGAGCCGCCGAGTGCGCTGGAGACGATTGAAAAGCTCGAACAGTTGCGCGCGCTGGCGTTGGGCGCGCGGATGTTCGTGATGGATTGCGCCACGCCGGGCATTGGCGTGGATTCGCCGGCGGATGTACCCCGCGCGGAAGCTCTCTTGCGCGACGCCGGTCTGTTGCCATAGGCATTGTTTATTTTTCGGGCGGGGGCAGGTGGCGGGCGCGACGGATGGCATCGGGGCCATAGGTGGCCCGGATGTGATCCACCGTGCGATCCAGATTTTCTTTTTTGACGCGGACTTCGTCCGGCGGCTCGAAAAGCTCCAGTTGTTGGCTGTGTTGGCTCTCGACCAGGCCCGTCACACCGAACCCAATCAGGCGAACCGGTTGGGTCAGGGTGATTTTCTTGAATAAGTGTTGAGCCATTGCCTGCAAGTCCGCTTCCATTCGCGTGGGACGGGGGAAGGCTTTCTGGCGGGTGAAGGTTTCGAAGTTTTTCCAGCGAATTTTCAGGCGTCCGCCGGTGGCCCGCCGACCGTCGGCGCGGAGGCGGCGGGCGACATCCTCGACCAGATGAATCAGCATGGCATCCACGGCCGAGCGGTTGCGCTCGTCGCGTAAAAAGGTGTGTTCGCGGGAAATTGTTTTTTCGCGGACATCGAGCTCAATTTCGCGCGAGTCGTCCCCGCAGGCCAGGGCATGCAGATGGGCGGCGGCATGTGCGCCAACGGCTTGGGTGAGGCGTTGGAGCGAGGCCTCCTGAATGTCGCCAATGACGTGCAGGCCGGCGCGGTCGAGGGCCTGACGCGTGACTTTGCCCACGCCCCACAAACGCGTGACCGGCAGGGGGCGCAAAAACTCCATGATGGCCGGGCGCGTGGCGGGCAGAACGGTCAGGCCATCCGGCTTTTGAAATTCGGAGCCCAGCTTGGCGAGAAATTTGTTGGGTGCGACACCGATGGAACAGGTCAGGCCGAGTTGATTTTTGATGTCGTCCTTGATGCGTCGGGCAATTTCGGGGCCGGAGCCATATAATTGCCGGGAGCCGGTCACGTCCAGAAAGGCTTCGTCAATGGAGAGGCCTTCCACATATGGGGTGTATTGGCCGAGAATGGCAAAGACGCGGGCGGAAACTTCTTCGTAGCGGCGCATGTCCACGGGTACGAAAATGGCGTGCGGGCAGCGGCGGGCGGCTTCGCGTGAGGGCATGGCGGAATGAATGCCGTATTTGCGGGCTTCGTAGGAGGCTGTGGACACGACGCCGCGCTGATCGCGTGGCGCGCCCACGACCAGCGGTTTGCCGCGATATTCCGGATGGTCGCGCTGTTCAATCGCCGCATAAAAAGCGTCCATGTCCACATGGAGGAAAACACGCGAGAGAGAGGCCGGCGCATTCATCGCCACTACCTGTCTACCAGAAGACGGGCTCGTCCGCTTCGGTTTTGGCGCGAATGGGTTTGCGTGGCAAGGAAATCCGGGGGACGAGGGCGGGCTGTGGTGGGGGAGGGGGCGTCTCGGATTCAGTCAGTTCGGGCGCGGGCGAGGGGGCGTCCGGTTCAAGGGCGTCGGCGGGTATTTCTTCCTCGGGCGGTGGCAGCTCCTCTTCATGGCTTTCCAAATCAATCAGACGCCATGATACCCAATCCACGGGGAGTGATTCGCAGGTCAACCGCGCGCCAAAACATATTTTTTGAGGATTCCCCAACGCTTCAAAAGGAATGCTTACGGAAATCTGGTCGTCATCCGCCGGAATGAGTTGAACGGTTGATTTTGGCAACTTTTCCTTGAGGTTGCGAACGGCCAGAATTTGCTCCCGGCGCGACTCGATTTCAATCTTGGGCATTTCGCCGAAACTGGTGTCAAAGCGGTATCCGTAGAGAGAGATGGTGAAGACGCTCGGCGTTTCGACCGGATGGAGGAATTGGAAGGTCAAGGTCAGGCTCGTGCCGTCACCCGTGATGGTGCGGTGAATCATGCTGTTGTCGGATTCGGCGAGAACCTGATTTTCCTTCGCGTGTTGGTCCATCAGCGCGGCCCATTGGTCCGAATCGCGGGACAGCTCTTGGAGCAAGGCGGGGTCTATGTGGAAGTGGGTCGCATCTTCTTCCACAATGTCAGCTTGCCCTTGACCGTCGGGAAGTGCGATGGGGTCGAAGTCGCCGAACCATTCATTCCGGCGGATTAAAGGGTTCACATATGCGGCCGCGTGCTGATATTGCGAATGGTGGCGGCGGATTGCGGCTAACTTGTTGGAAACCTGGAAGGGGGCCAGAACGTATTCCTGCCAGGTGATTTGGCCGTCAAAGTAGTACGGCGCGGCATTCGCGTGCCGGAGCTTCAGCCCCCGTGGCTGCGGCCATTGTGTGAAATGGGCGGGATAAACAAGCAGTTGCGGCGCGAAGCCTTCCTCGGCCAGATTCCACAAAACCACGCGGGTGAACAGATAGAGCGCGCGGTGATCCACGTTGTGATCGGCGGGATGGGATACGGCGATGTGGGTGGGTTGAAAGTCGCAAATGACTTCTTCCAAATCATCCAGAATATCCTCACCGGCATGGGCGGAGCCGGGAGTCAGGGCTTGTTGATAGGGCACGGCATTGGCGCGGGTGAGGGGGGAGCGATACGGGGGAATTTCCCGCCAATGTTTCTGCCAAATGTCCAGCGTGCCGCTGTCGGGGTAGCCCAGAAAAACCACGTCGTTGGTGGACACGCCCAACTGCTGCGAGGCCGCCAGAGCTTCTTTGTGGCGTTGGCGGCCGCTGGGGCGCATGGCGCCCGGAATCATGGACGGATGATTGCGGGTGAATAGAGAGGCGACTTCGTTGTTATCGCCCATGGTGAAGAAGCATATGCGAATGGGGAGGTCCAGGCCGATGGCCTCTTGAATCAGGCCGCCCGTGGCCAGCGTTTCGTCGCCGGGGTGGGGGGCCAGCACCAGAAGACGATCTCCATCGCCAAGAAGAACGGGATTGCTGGAGGTGGTCGCCCAAAGGGCCAGCGGGGCGAGCAAGAGGAGGATGGATAACAGCCCCATTTGGGCGCGCCGGTTCGACATGTCAGATGCCCCCCTGCGCAAAGATGGCCAAACACGCCCCGTTTTCATTCGGGGCAAGGCAACACCAGAAGGGTAGGCGAAAAGTACTCATAACCCGTACCCCAATCATTATACGAAAGACGATGGCGGAAGCAATGGGAAAGATGCCGGCACGCGAAAAACCGCCCAGCGCCAAGATGATTATAGCGGAACGAGCGTTCGGCGACGACGCCGATAGATGGCCCGCTGGGTATAGCCGGCTTCGCGGGCCAGCTTCACGGCATCTTCAAAATAGCGGCCGACGTCGGAGGGGCTATGGGCGTCGGAGCCAAAAGTGATGGGAATGTCGCGCTCACGCATCCAATGGAGAATCTGCAAGGAGGGGTAGGCTTCGCCCGCGCCATGGTCGTAGCCGCTGGTATTGATTTCGATGGCCATGTCGGCTGCGGCGACGGCGTCAAGCGCGGGAGGCACAATTTTCGCCAGCAGGGATTCCGGTGCGAATACTCCGGTGCGTTTGAGCAAATCAAAGTGTGCACAAATGTCATAAAGCCCGGTTTGAGCCAATTCCGTCATGCGCTGGTAGTAGGTGTGAGCCATTTGTTCGATGAATTCAGGCGTGGCGGTCGGGCAACCGGGCGTTAAATCCCAAAAGGGGCCTGAATGGACAGCGCCAAGAATCAAATCAAAATCGGCGGAATCCAAAATCGCCTGAATGTGGCCCGTTACCAGCGTGGGCTGGTAGTCGGCCTCAAGACCCAGGAGAACGGTACACAATCCGCTATCCTGCGCCTCGCGCACATCATCGAAATACGTGGCCAATTCCGCCATGGTCATGCGAATGGCCGGAAACGGATCGTTGGGGAAGGGGATGTGTTCGGTGCAGGCAATCTCCTGAATACCCCGCACGACGGCGGCTTGGGCATAATCAATCGGTCGGCCACCAGCGTGGCGGCATAAATGAGTATGCGAGTGATAATCGGCTGGAATAGATGTGCGCATTGAATCGGACAACGCTACCGACGAACGATGTGCCTGTCAAACCGCTCGTTGGGGACATGCGGACGGCTTGCCTTTGCGGCAGGTTGTGCTAATGTTTGAAGGGTCAAATAATCTTGAAGGAGTCTCATCCCTGAATGAAAATTGAACGCCTCAGCGCCAAGGTAGAGGATTATCTGGAAACCATTTTGCGTTTGTCCGAAACTCCCCGGGGGGCGCGAACCGGAGATATTGCGGCGGCGCTGAATGTGCAACCTTCCACCGTTTCGGCGGCGCTGAAATCACTGACGGAGCAGGGGTTGCTTAATTATGAGCCGTATGGCGTGGCGGAGTTGACGCCCAAAGGAAGGCACGTCGCAGAAGAAATTGCAGGGCGACATGTGGGCTTGTTGCGGTTTTTCACGGACACCTTGGGCCTCACGCCGGAAGAGTCCGAAGTGACGGCCTGTGGTATGGAACACGATGTCACGCCATTGGTACTGGATCGCATCGCCTTGCTGGGCGAATTCTTGCGCAGCCATCCGGAGCTGAACGAAAAATGGAGGGCGGTACGTTCCACGGCCAAGGGAGAGCGGCCACCCGGCGTGGAGTCGGGACTGGATGAATTGCCGCCCGGCGTCCGTGGCGTGGTGTTGTCGGTGGATGTGGGTGCCGCTCTGCGCAAGCGACTGGTTGAAATGGGCGTGACGCCGGGGGTCTTGATTGCCGTGGAGCGTGTCGCGCCGCTTGGAGACCCCATTGCCGTTGAGGTGCGCGGTTATCGGCTCTCCATGCGCAAGGCGGAAGCGGCGAAAATTCGCGTGAAGTGGCGACCGGGGCTCATCTGAAGCGGGAGCTGGAGCGCACCCCATGAATAAGTCGCAACCCCAGCCCCGCGAGCTTTTGATTTTGTTGGCGGGAAATCCGAATAGCGGGAAAACCAGTTTGTACAACTGGATGGCGGGGGCGCGTCAACACGTCGGCAATTATCCGGGCGTGACGGTTGAAAAAAAGTCGGCGCATTTTCAGCACGAGGGTCAGCGCATCGAATTGGTGGACTTGCCGGGGGTGTACAGTTTGCTGGCGGCCTCTCCTGAGGAAGTTATTGCGCGCGATGAGATTCTCGCGGGGGACGCGAGTGTGGTCATCCAAGTGATTGACGCGACCAATCTGGAGCGCAATTTGCATTTGACGGCGCAACTTTTGGAAATGGGTGTGCCGTTGGTTTACGCGCTCAACATGAGCGACGAGGCGGAGGCCAATGGCCTGACGTTCGATTTGGATTTGCTGGCCGACCTGTTGGGCGGGCCTGTGGTGCCTACGAACGGCATCACCGGCGCCGGGGTGCAGGACTTGTTGAACGTGGCCCTGGAGCGCGCGGCCGATCCGACGCCCGCGCATGGGCGTGTGCCGTATGGTTATGATATTGAAAACGCGGTGCGAGCCGTTGCCCAGGGGTTTGAGGGTGATGATGCCGTTTCCGCGCGGCGGCGGGCCATTGCCTTGCTGGATGGCATTCCTGACCCCCATGCACCGCCCCATGCCGTGAGCAGCGCCAAGCGGGCCATGGAGCGTTTGGAACGACGCGGCGGGCGTCCGTTGGATGTGCAATTGGCGGAAGCGCGCTATGGCTTTGCGTTGGGCGTCGCCACCGAAGCCAGCCGCACGCCCGCGCATTATGTGCGCCGCGATCGAACCATGCGTTTGGATTCGATTTTCCTTCATCGCATTTGGGGGTTGCCGATTTTTATCGGTTTGATGTGGATTGTTTTTAACTTGGTCTTCACGCTGGGCGATCCGCCGATGCGTTGGATTGAGAGCAGTCTTTTCTGGTTGCGCACGAACATCATGACGGTGTGGCCGGACACGGTGGCCCCGCTATTTCGCTCCTTGCTGGTGGATGGCGTTATCAGCGGGGTGGGGGGGGTGATTTCCTTTCTGCCCAACATCCTGTTGCTGTTTTTGGCCATCGCCTTTCTGGAAGATAGCGGCTACATGGCGCGCGTGGCTTTCCTGATGGATAGGGTCATGCACAAAATGGGACTGCACGGCAAAAGTTTCATCCCCATGCTGATTGGGCTGGGCTGCACGGTTCCGGCGATTATGGCGACGCGAACGTTGGAGAATAAACGCGACCGCCTGACGACCATTTTGGTAACCCCGTTCGTCAGTTGCGGCGCGCGCCTGACCATCTATGCGCTTTTGATTCCCGCCTTTTTTGCGCCACGCTGGCGCGGCTGGGTGCTGTGGGGCATTTATTTGACCGGCATCTTGACGGCGGTGGGTGTCGCCCGGCTGTTGCGCGGTACCTTGTTCCGTGGAGATAGCGCTCCCTTCGTTATGGAGTTGCCGCCTTTTCGTTGGCCCACCTGGCGTTCGGTGGGCATTCACATGTGGGATCGCGCCTGGATGTATTTGCAAAAGGCGGGGACCATTATTCTGGCCATTTCTATTCTGCTGTGGGCGCTGGGTTCATTCCCCAAGCGAACGGAGTTTACTCGTGACTATGCCGCCGAAATCGCGGCCACTGCGGATCCGGAAATCGCCGAAGAACTGGCGAATCTGGAGCAGGCCGAGGCGCTGGAATACACCGCCATAGGCCGCATAGGCAAGTTTCTGGAGCCGGTCATCCGCCCACTGGGTTTCGATTGGCGCGTGGGGACGGCGCTGGTCGGCGCTTTCGCCGCCAAAGAAGTTTTTGTGGCGCAACTGGGGATTGTTTTTTCGCTGGGGGCTGCGGATGAAAGTTCCGACAGCTTGCGCGAAACCCTGCAAAGAGAATACACGCCCTTGCAAGGGCTGGCCATGATGCTGTTTTGCTTGTTGAGCGCGCCGTGTATGGCCACCATCGTCGTTACCCGGCGCGAAACCAATTCATGGGGGTGGGCGCTGGGGATGCTTTTCGGCATGACTTTTATCGCTTGGGCTTGTACATTTCTGGTCTATCAGGCCGGTTTATTCATTTTGACAGGAAGCATCTAAAATGAGCGCGCAAACTTGGGATTGGGTGGCTGTCGTGGCGGCCGTAGCTTTTGCAATCGCTTGGATTGGATTTCAGATACGCCGAAATGCCCGCAAGCGAAAGGCCGCCGGAGACTCCATCGGCGCTTGTGGAACTGTCTGCGATGGCTGCCCATTTGCCAAAGGTTGCGGCGGCAAAGAGTCTTAAGCGTTTTTCCTCGCGCATTGATTTCGATGGCATCCCGGGGTTTTCGGCTCGCCGGGACACCGCTCTTTGTGGTTCATTTGGAGTATGCGATTGCCGCGGTTCATGGTCAGGGTTTTGGGCTGCCTCGTTTGGCTGGCGTATCCAGCATGGGGCGGCACGGAAACGTTTGATACAACTGGCCTCGGCAGCTCGTGGGTGGCGGCGGGTGTTTTTACCGGACAGGAAAATATCGTTTGGACCTACGCCAATGCCCGGGGAACTCCGACGATTTATTCCGACAATCCTTCCATTACCCTGCGCGGCAGTTCGACAGCCGCCAACAAGGGCTGGCTGCAATCATCCACGATAACGGGCGGCCTGAGCCGGATTTCCGTGGTGTTTAAGCAAGAGTTAACTGCCCCTGCCGATTTTAATTTCCTCGCGAACGATGTTATCGTCGGCAATTACAGGTCTTCGGGCGTTTCGGGCGAAATTGCCCACGTGTCTTTTGATGTTGTCCCGCCGACGAATCAAGTGCCTTTCACCAACGAGTTTATTCTGACAGTCTCCAACCGTTTGGCCACCGGTGGTTCCGGCGCGCTGGATGATTTAACTTGGGAGCCGTTTCGACTTTTTGTGCGTTTGAATCGCACCGGGACCGTGAATGTCTTCGCGGAGCAGGAATTCGATGTGGTGGCTGAACTTTTCAGCGTCGGCCAAGAAATTATCAGCGGGTGGGAAGTTCCCGAGGCATTTGCGGGAACCACCTCTGACACCAACGACTTGCACCTTACGCTGACGCCAGCGCCGGCGGATATCGGCCAGACATTTGAGTTCAAATATTTAGCGATGGAGGAGGGGACCGGCGCCGTCGCGCAGGCGAGTTTCCAAATTGTCGTAGAAGAAGCGCCCTCACACCGATGGATTGACTTTGAAACGGTCAGCTTCAACTACAACACGAACGAGGGAGTTGTCACCAACCTCAACGGCATGGATTGGAAGTTTGTGAATGTACGCACGAGTGACAGCACGGACCGCAAAATTGGCACGCGTTCCGCGCGATTCCGGCACAGTTCGGCCGCCCAGCCCGCCATCATGGAAAGTCTGTCCCCTTTTGAAGGCATTGGCACCATTTCTTTGCATTACGCGTATTACGGGGCCACGAGTCGGGTCGTTTGTTTCGAGACTCAAATACGCGCTGAAAATGGAGAAGAGTGGTACCCGCTGGAAAATGGCTCATTCGATGTGGACGGCCATGATGACATCACCAACAGTACTTTCTCGGTTGATGTTCAAGACTCGGGGCCGGTGTACTTTCGCCTGATTACCACCGCTCAATTTGGGCAGATCGCCAACGTGGATGACATTCGCATTCGCGAATTCGGTGACACGTTGCCTCGTCTGGCCTGGACCGGCACGACGAACATTGCGGTTGGGCGGGAAAACATCGTGGATGTTCATCTGGTGAATGCCAAGTTTATCGCGCGCACATGGGATTATGCGTTAACGCCGAGTAACGCCCATGCCAGTTTTGAAATCACGACGGAGGAGCAATTGCGCTTCCGGTGGGGTCCGGAGAGCACCAATGATTGGGGCGAATACACCCTCGCGGCCACGGCTTGGATTGAAACGCAGGCGTATCCCACCTCACTGACTTTGCGCGTGGTGTCACCGCCTGAATTTGCTTTGGCGCCAGTGGCCACCCTGTTGGATGTCGGTGATATTGTTGATGTTTGGGTCACCAATGTTGTTTTGCATGCGGACGGGACGAACTGGACCACGTCGTGGCAAGTGGTTCCACCATTTGTCAATACCCATTCCGTCAGCAATAAAAGCCGTTTCCGAATCGCGGCGGGGACCGTGGCGGAAGACATCGGGGAGCATCAGATTCATGCCATTATGACGGACCTCGCCACCGGTGTGCAAACCACCCAAACCGTTGTCTTGACCGTCGGCACGACGCCAGTGGAGGAAACGTATGCCATCCTCGAATTTGAAAAAGACAGCCACCTCGTAGTTTCCGGGAAAAGTGGGCGCGTCTTTATGCCGTTTGGGCTGACCAATCTGATGCTGTCGCCCGTGCAAAGCAACTGGGTGTGGAGCGGCGCGCCGGTGACCAATCTGGATGGCAGCGATGTTCTTTTGAATCTGCCGAAACCCCAAAAATTACCATCGCCTGCGCCGCTGATGTTCTTTTATGGCGTTCAAGTCAAACCCACACCATAGTGTTTTGTCATGAGCGATTTATTTACACCGCCCCCCGCGGAAACACCGCAAGAAAGCAGCGCCAAGCGCCCGCTGGCCGCCCGCATGCGTCCGCAGACGCTGGAAGAAATTGCCGGGCAAGAGCACATCCTCGGGCCGGGCAAATTGCTGCGCCGCGCAATCGAAGCCGACCGCCTGTCCAGCTTGATACTTTACGGCCCGCCCGGCTGCGGCAAAACATCGCTGGCCGAAGTAATAGCCCGCAGCACCCGCCGCGCCTTTGACCGAACCAGCGGAGTGCTTTCCAATGTGGCGGGCTTGCGTCAGTCGCTGGAAGCCGCCCGGCAGCGCCGTGTGGTTTCCGCGCGCGAAACCATTTTGTTCATTGATGAAATCCACCGCTTCAACAAGGCCCAGCAGGATGTGCTGTTGCCCTATGTCGAAGAAGGTGCAGTTACCCTGATTGGCGCCACCACGCATAATCCGTTTTTCTTTATCAACAATCCGCTGGTTTCGCGCAGTCAGGTTTTTCAATTGGAGCCGCTCTCCGAGGCGGCTATTGAAACGCTGTTGCAACGCGCCTTGCAAAGTCCGGTGGGTCTGGCCCATTTGCCGCTGGTACTGGAGGCGGACGCCGCCGCCCATCTGGCCGCCGTTTGCGAAGGCGATGCCCGCCGCGCTTTGAACGCGCTGGAAATTGCCGCGCTGACCACTCCGCCCGGCCCCGACGGCAAGATTCATATTACCCGCGCCGTCACCGAAGAAAGCATACAGAAAAAAGCGGTGGTCTATGATCACGACGAGGATGGGCACTACGACACCATTTCCGCGTTCATAAAAAGCGTTCGAGGGTCTGACCCCAACGCGGCGCTTTATTGGCTGGCAAAAATGATCTATGCCGGCGAAGACCCGCGCTTCATTGCCCGCCGTCTGGTCATTTTGGCCAGCGAGGATATCGGCAATGCCGACCCGCGCGGATTGACCGTGGCGGTGGCGGCCCTGCATGCCGCGGATTTCGTGGGCATGCCCGAAGCGCGGATTGCCTTGGCGCAGGCGACAACCTATCTGGCCACAGCGCCCAAAAGCAATGCCGCCTACATGGGAATTGAAGCCGCGCTCGCCGATGTCAAGGAAGGGCGCGTTCTGCCGGTGCCGCGCCCACTGCGCTCCACGGGCTCCAAGCGGGCGGCCAAGGCATTCGGCCACGAGGGCTACCAGTATGCCCACAGCGCCCCCGAGCATTTTGTGGATCAGGAATATGTGCCCACGGATAAAATTTACTATGAGCCCACCGCGCAAGGCTATGAAGACGTCATTCGCAAGCGGATCGCGCATTGGAACTCCTTGCGCGCTGCGGCCCGGCGGAACAAAAAGGCTGACCCGCCGCCGACCACCAAGCCCGGCAGGGCAGGGGAGGGGGCCGCTCCACCCCAGCCGGATGATGCCTAACGGTTGGCGGGATGGGAGAGGATAGGCTTGCTTTGCCCCCTATAAACATTATATACGAAGGGGTTGTAATCACAGGTGAGATGAGATGAACAGGAAGAAGCTTGGCTGGGCAATTTTGACGGGGCTGCTGGTCGGCGTTTGGGCCGGGATGGCGGCATCTCCCCAGGAGTCCTATAGCAAAGTGGATGCGGCCTCACTGGTCAAAAGTCCGCAAAATTCCTGGGCGCGCGCCATCATCTTTACCGATGTTTTGACCGCCGGCCCCTCCGGCAAAACCCAGCGCATGGATCGCAAGGATTACATGTCCATGAAGCTGCAGACCGCCGGCACGGTCTGGGTGCCAATGGCGCTGGTGCCCAAATTTCAGGAATTGGCCGTCGGCAGCACCTATTCATTCGCCGGCACGGTTGACCAGATTGCCCGCCGTTATTACGTCATCGTGGATGCCTGCTACCAAATCCAAACCACCGCGGACATGAAAGAACAGTGGACGGATATGCTGAATCCGTCGCCCGACCAAATCACGTTGGATGCCGAATTGTCCGACTCGCTTTTGCAATCGCTTCTGGTGGAAGCCCAGAACAGTCTGATTAAAATGGCCCGCGAAAATAATGTTTCCGTGGCCCAACTGATTGAAGCCCAGGCCGACGGTGGCCAGCGCATTGCCGCCAATATCGTGACCGACACCTTGCGCGGCGAATTGCGCGCGAAAAACCAAACCGCTGAAGAACTGATGGTTGGCGCCGTTTTGGCGCTTCTGCAAAAGCAAGCCGTCCTGGAAGAGTCCGCGCGCATCGCCGAGGAAAATCTGGCCGCCGAAGCGGAAGAGCAAGCATCTGCCGTTGCTATGGAAGAGGCTGCCCCCATCGAGCCGGAAGAAGAAGAGCCTGTCCAAGAGGTCGCCGCAGTCCTCCCCGAAGCGGAAGAAGAGCTTGCGCAAGTGGAGGAGCCCCTTGAAATTCCTGAGCCGCTTCCCGAAGAGTTGGCAACCGACTGGACCGAAGAAATTCCGCTTTTGGCGGATGCGCAGGAAGTTGAGCTTGAGCCAACGGCCGAAGCGATTGCGGCGGCAATCATCGAAGAGGAATCGTCCGAAATTGCGCCCGCCGAACCGACCGTAAAGGAAAAGGCCAAGAAGTCCAAAAAGAAGAAAAAGAAACCAGCTGAAGAGATTGTCCCTGACGCCACAGAAGAACTGACGGACTTTGGTACGGAATTTGCGGAAGAGGAGCTGGGCACCTCAACCGGCGATGTCGCCGTCGAAGAAATTGAATTTTCCCCGGGGCCGACACAAGAGGAAGAGATTGCGGCTGCGGAAGAAATTCCAGCCGAGCCAGTCGCCGTCGCTCATGCTGGCAGTCCCGTGGCTCCGCCGCCCAGCAGCATGCTCGTTGGGCCGCTCACTCAGGAGCAGCCGGGAATCGTTCCCCAAGTGAGCATGCAACCGACGCGGGCCGAGCGTAAGGCGCAAAAACGTCAGGAAGCCTTGGAAAAACGCGAACAAAAGTTGGCCGCGCGTAAAGCGCAGGAAGAAGAGAAGGCCCGCCAATTGGAAGCCGCGCGTCAGCAAGCCCTGATTGCCAAGGAAGAAGCTCTCGCCAAACGCGAAGCCGCCAAAGCGGAAAAAGCCCGCAAAAAAGAGGAAGCCAAGCAAAAGGCCATAGCCGCTGCCGAAGAGCGCGCCAGGCAAGCGGAAGCCAATCGGTTGGCCAAGGAAGAAGCGGCGCGCCAAGCGCTGGAGGCCAAGCAACTGGCCGCGGCGGAAAAGAAGGCCGCTGCGGAAGCCAAGAAAGCCAAGGCGCTTGCGGAAGCCGAAGCCAAGCAAAAGCTCGCAGCCGAAGCCCAGCGCGTGCAACAAGCGCAACGGGAAGCTGAAGCCCGGATGCGCGAAACAGAAGCCCGTGAAAAGCAAGCGGAAGCTGCACGTATCCAACGCGAGGAAATCGAAAAGCGCCTCGCGGATATAGCTGCGCGCGTTCAGGCCGAAAAAGAAAAACAGGCTGAAGAATTGCGCATCGCTCAGGAAGTCGCCGCCGCCGAAGAACAGGCTGCGGCGGAAGCTGCGGAACGAATCGCCGCCGAAACTCAGGCTCGGCAGGAGGCCGAAGCCAAGCTGGCGCAGATGCAGGCCGAACTCCGTCAATTGGAAGCACAAGCGCGCGCGGAGGAGAAGGCACCGTCCGCCGCCATCCTTCCGGAAGAACCGCAGTTGAGTCCGCGAGAGCAGCGCCGTCTGCTGGCCGCCCAGCGGAAAGCTGAACGCTTGGCGCAAGAAGAGGCCATCGCCGCTGAAAAGGCTGCCGCCAAAGCCGCCGCCAAGACACGTGCCGCCGAAAAGAAACAGCCGGTCACTCCCGCCGTGCCGACGGAAGAGCTGCCCGAGTGGATGCAGCCGGTGATGTTCTAGCCCCGCCCCCGCGACCCACTCCAAATTTTCCACACTGTGGAAAATGTTTTTCCATAGCGTGGAAAAACTGACAAAAACTTTTCCATACTGTGGAAAACTCGCGCAATCTGAATCGCAACTTTCTCTCCAAGAATGAGTTGGGGATCTGCCGCCCGCCAGAAGCGGGAATATCCGTTGAAATATTTGCCATTGTGTGGAAGATTGGGAGCTGTCATGCCTAATTATCAACATTCTTATGCCATCATCATGGCCGGCGGCAAAGGCGAACGTTTTTGGCCTTTGAGTACCGAGCAGCGGCCCAAGCAATTGTTGTCACTTGCGGGCGGGAAGCCCCTGATTGTGCAGGCCGTGGAGCGCTTGGAGGGTGTGGTTCCGTCCGACCATATTCTGATTGTCACGAATGCCTCGCTAGTCGCGCCAATCCGGGAGATGTTGGGGGCGAAGAGTCCCGTCAGTATTCTGGGCGAACCCGTTGGCCGCGATACCGCCGCCGCTATCGCCGCAGGCGCTGCCTGGATTCAACAGCGCGACCCGCAGGCGGTTTTTTGCGTGATGACGGCCGATCACATTATTGGCGATTTGCCCATTTTCCAACAAACGCTCAGGCAGGGTCTGGCGCTTTGTGCCAAGAACGACATTTTAATGACCATTGGCATTCAGCCCAGCGAGCCCAGCAGCGCGTATGGCTACATTGAGGCGGGCGAGTTATGGAAGCAAGTTGATGGAATCGAGTTTTTCCATGCCCGGCGTTTTGTTGAAAAGCCCACGGTGGAGGTTGCCCGCGAATATTTGGCGACCGGGCGCTATGCCTGGAATTCCGGCATGTTTGTATGGTCGCTGGAAAGCTTGCTGAAGGCGTTTCAGGCATTTCAGCCCACGTTGGCCGAGCGGGTGGGGGAGTGGGGTCGGTGCGCGACCGATGAGGATTTTCAAAAGGCTTTGGAGCGCGATTTCCCGGCCCTGCAGAAGATTTCCATTGATTATGCGGTCATGGAAAAAGCGGATAACATTATTGTCTGTCCCGGCGCCTTCGCCTGGGATGACGTCGGCTCCTGGCCGGCCTTGGAGGCTCATTTGACGAAAGATGAAGCCGGAAATGCGATTTTAGGCGACGTGGAGGCATTGAACAGCGCCGGGAATATCATCGTCAGCGAAGGCCGCCTGACGGCGCTGGTCGGCGTGGAGAATCTCGTTGTGGTCCAAACGGACGGGGTCACGCTGGTTTGCAGCAAGGACCGCTCGCAAGACATCAAGCAACTGGTGGTCCAGTTGCGGGCGCAAAAGAATCGAGAAAACGTACTGTAAGAAACAGAAACCACCACCCAGGAGAACATAATGAAAAAATACCTCTGCACCGTATGCGGCTACATCTACGATCCCGCGGAAGGCGATCCCGATAGCGGCATTGAGCCCGGAACTGCATTTGAAGATATTCCCGACACATGGGTTTGCCCGTTGTGCGGCGTGAGCAAAGATTCCTTCGTTCTCGCGGACTGACGGATTTTTTTAACTCAAACACCGGCCCGAAAAGCCGGTGTTTTTTGATGGACCAATAACGTCGCATAATATATCTTATGTTTCGTTATGGGGCGAGGGCGGGCTTATATGTTGTGGTGGTGGCATTCAGATGTGCTTTTGCCTCCCAACGAAAACTTTGTGAATAACTCTGTTAATTCTGTGGATAAAAACCGTCATCCAAGGGGTTGCGACGACTCCCCCATATTCATTACGCCGGCGACTTCGCTTGTGGTATGTGATGTTTTTCCTGCCTTTAATTGTTTCCCGGAGAGACCCTCAAGGCGGCCAGACGCCCAGAAACATTCGCAAGGGATTTCTTGGATTCCGGCGCATGGGCGGGAAAAACTTTGGGCGTGGATTGGATTATTTTTCTCCGACCCAGGCACTGGGGTGAACCACGCCAATCTGGCCCCATCCCGTTGCCCGCCTATGGGACGCAGAATGGTTGCGTTTCCCGCCGTTGCGACTGGGCCAAAGACGGGCGGATGTTTTGAGCCCTTTGAATTTCCTATGCGCCCCCATCCTTTTGTCTGCAATTTTGAACCCCATTTTATCACCGCTTGCTTATCCCCTATCCGTTTTTCGTCGGTTACGCGCAGTACACCTATACTATAAAATAAAACATTTATGCCGAGAAATCTGTCGCACAATTCTCCTGCCAGATTCCGTTAAAAATCAGTCCCGAACCGAAGAATTATGCGACGTTGAGGAGCGCGATCTCGCGGTGGCAATTTCCCCAAAATTCGGTTGATTGAGAGACTATTATTATTTGACGAGTACGAGGCTGAGGGCCGGCCAGTATGTAATCAGGACCAGAACGGCGAGCATCAGGCCCATGAGGGCGAGTGAGGCGGCGGCGAGCTTGATGAGGGGCCGATTGAGTCGCATGGCGGCGACAAACAGATTCATGCCCACGGGGGGCGTGCTGTAGCCGATGGCCAGATTGGCTAAAAAGATGATGGCAAGATGGACGGGATGGATGCCGTAGCGGGTGGCCAAGGGGGCCAGAAGCGGGACAATCACAACGGTGGCGGTGTAGATGTCCATGATGCAACCGACGAGCAACAAAAAGACGTTCAAGAGAACCAGGAATATGAGCGGATTTTGGATGCGCTCCCCTACCCAATTCAAGATGATTTGGGGAACTTCTTGGTCAATCAGGTAATTGGTGATGGCCATGCCCATGCCGAGGATGAGCAGGACGCCTCCGACCAGCAAAACAGCGTCACGGATGATGGTGGTCAGTTGCTGGACGGGGATTTCGCGATGGATAATGACTTCCACGATGAGCACGTAAGCGGCGGTCAGCACGGCGGCTTCGCTGGCGACGAGCCAGCCACTGTAAATGCTGCCGAGGACCACAAACGGGATCGGAATTTCCCATTTGGCTTCCCATAGAGCGGCGCCTAGTTCGCGGAGTTCCAGAGGGCGACGCGGAATTTTTGCATGCAGGCCCGCCCAGACGCCATAGCCGCACAGGACAAGGAGAGCGAGCAGGCCCGGCAAAATGCCGGCGCGAAAGAGGGCGTCCACCGTGACTTCGCCGGAGATGGGCTGCGCGATGACGGCGTAGAGAATCAGTGGCAGGCTGGGCGCAAAGAGAACGCCCATATTGCCGCCGCTGGTGACCAGGCCGAGGGCGGCTTTCTCGCGGTAGCCGTCGCGGAGCAGGGCCGGCAGGAGCAGGCCGCCCAATGCAACGATGGTTACTCCGGACGCGCCGGTGAAGGCGGTGAGGAATGTGCAGGTGACGATGGTGACCATGGCGAGACCGCCGGGCATCCAGCCGAACGCGGCGCGCGTGAGGCGCAGCAAGCGTTCCGATGCGCGGCTGCCGGCCAGCAGATAGCCGGCCAGCGCGAACATGGGCAGGGCTTGCAACATGGGCATGCTGGTCAGGCGCGTCAGCTCGCCGATCATAATGGCGATGTCTATATCAATGGCGCGATAGGCCAGCATGGCCAAAGCGCCAAATATGGCGAACATGGGCACGCCGAGCAGGGCCAAAATGATGACGGCCCAAATCATGTGCCGTCCCCTGCCCCATGCATGGGGTCTGGCATCGTTGACGGGGGCGTTTGCCATCCGGCCGGGATAAATGCCCGCCCGGCAAAACGGATGACCATGAGCCAGAAGACAACCGGAATGACCATATAGTACTGATGGGCAGGAATCCCCAGCAATACGGTCATATCCATTTCCCGCTGGAAGCCGATATATCGGCCGGCGGCCCAGGCGAGGATGCCGCAAATAATTGCCGCGAACAGCGAGATAAATCTTTGCAAAAGCCCGCGCCATCGTTTGGGAAAGAAGGCACCGGCCAAATCAATGGAAATATGCCGCCCCTGCCCTGTCGCGGCCAGCGCGCCAAGCATGGTCAGCCAGAGCAAAGCCATGCCCAAAAGGGGTTCCGCCCAATTCCAGCCGGTGTGCCAGACGTTTCGCATCAAGATTTGCAGGGCGGCCAGAATGACCATGCCCGTCACCAGAATCGCCAGAACGTGGCGCTCCAGGCGATCCACCCAGCGGCTGATCGTTCGATATGCTGCTGGCAGTCGTCCGCTCACGGGTTGCGCGATTCCTGCAGGAACTTTTCCAACTGATTCCAGGCTTCGGCGGAGAACACCGAGCCGGTGACTTTTTCCCGTACGGTGGTGGCGAGTTGCTCGAACTGGGCGCGGGTTTCGGGGGTGGCATCCACGGCCGTTACGCCTTGTGATTGGAGAAAGGCCAGAGCATCCAGATCGCTTTTCCGAACCTTGGGATTCAGTTGAGCACAATATTTTTGAAAGATAGCTTTGACGACATCCTGATGTTGGGCCGGCACTTTTTTCCACGCGGCTTGAGAGACGAAAATGCCGCCGATGGAATAGGCCAGTTGCATGGTGTTGTAGTAACGGACTTTGGTTTGCCACTGGACAGCGACGGCGGCCGTTGGCGGCCCGAAAACAGTTTCCAGCGCGCCGGTTTGCAGGGCGGGCAGGACATCGGTGACATTGGCGGGGATAGAGGAAATTTGTCCGGCCTTGAACAACTCCAGTAACATGGGTGAATCCAGGCCCCAGACCTTGGTCGCGCGCAAGGCTTCCAAGCTGGCGATTGGCTTGGTGCTATAGGCGTAACTAAACCCTACTTCCGTCCAGCCCAGCGCCTCGTAACCATTTTTGCGAACATGTTCGTCCAGATAGGACTGGAATTTGGCGAAGGTTTGGTCCACTTCCTCATAATTGCGAAACACCATGGGGAACATGACCGCGGCGGCATCGGGACAAATGATGCCGATGGCATAGCCCATGAATCCCCCACCCTGCAATTGACCAGTTCTGATTTTGAACAGAACATCCTTTTCGGAGCCCATGATTCCGCCGGGATAGATTTTGAGTTTCACGGCACCACCTGTGGCAACTTCAATTTCATCCTTGGCATCGTTGATGGCCTGCATCCAAATGCTGCCATCGGGCGCGAGGGTGGCGAGTTTCAAGGTCACCTGAGCCATCGCGGGCGTCAGGCTTAACGTCAACAGAGCAATTGCGAATCGAAGTGTTTTCATATCTATTTTCCTTTATGGGGTTAGAACAGGTCGTCCACTTGGTCCAAGAGGGTCTGGGCACGGGTTTTGGCGACGGCATTCATGAGCGTGAATTCGGGCGCTTGAGGTTGCGCGGCCAGAACCTCTCGCAAGGTGTTCTCAAAAAGCTCCTGGTCGTAGGCATAGCGCGCATAAAATTCGGCGAACGTCACTTTTGGGAGGAGATAATCCGGGCCGGCAAAGGCCATGCTGCGCTCGAAACACTTGCGCGCCCGCTCCAAGTCACGCCCTCCGCCCAGAGGCAAGACGGTGTAATAGATGCCGTAAAACAGGTCCACGCCACCCTGATGGATGCCGGGATTCAGGTCTTGGACACGCGCCATCATCGCCAGCACTTTGGGCATATCGCCCAAGGCGGCAGGCGAATCCGAGCTGGCAATAATCCACATGACCCACGCCGAAGCGGTGGTGTATAGCGCGGCGGCGTCATCTTTTTTGAAGTAGCGCAGGGCGGCGGTGAAATCGTCCAGGGTTCCGCCGTTGCGAGCTTTGGCAAAGCGCTTGTTGCGAAGGTCCAGCGCGCGCAGGCCAAAGGTTTGGGCCTTGGCATACATGGCTTTCGTGCGTGATTTATTGGCTTTGTCCACAAAGCCCGTCGCATAGGCCACCTGAGCATCTGCGGCCGCCATCAGCACGGCCGGATTATCGGCGTGGGTTTCGGCCAGCGCATCGAGCATCAGCAAGAATGCCGGAGCGCCGTCGCGCACCAGTTCCACATCGCTTTGATACATTAATCCGGTGGAGAGCTGGGTCGCTACCGGCGACACCAGTTTGGCCGTGCCCTTGCGGACAACCACGCAACCGCTGAAACAAAATACCAGACTGCCCGCCAGCAGTCCCATCATGAGCATTCGCACGTATTTCATAAGAATTGGATTTGATACCCTCCCCCACCCTTCAGCACAAGCAAAACCGTTCGGATTCGAGGCCGCGCGACTAGGCGTCGGGTTCTGAATTGAGCAGGCCGGGGAACGCGGCGCGAACTCGGGCCACGGTTTTCTCGTCAGCCTTGCGCGAACGCACCAGCTCCAGCAGCGCCGCCAAATCTTGACCAGAGACGGTGAACGTTTTTTCCTTGGCGGCTTGAAGTCGGTGGGCAGCCGTGCGGTATGTCAGAGGGCGCGGAGCCTTTTTCGCGGGTGCCTGGAGCGCGGCCAGTGCGGCATCCACCACGGCGCGTTCCTCTCCGGGCTTGGCGGTCAGCGCCGCTTTGCAAATGGCTTTGGCGCGGGCCCAACTGATTTCGCCATTCTCCAGAAGCCGCCGGACGCGCGAATCCATGCCGGGGGCATAGCGCAGAATATCGGCAATCCAGCCCTCGCTTTTATCGAGGAACTGCGCGATTCGCCGGGGCTCCCAATTGGCATTTGCCATGAAGATGATGGCATCGAAATAATCGGTAATGCGCGCATCCAGCCGGTCGGCGTTCAGTTTGAGATTCAGCGCTTGGATTTCATCCAGCTCGCCGGCGACCACGCGCACGTCCACGCGGTCAAAATAGCCGGGATTCTGCGCCCGGATGCGGCGGATGGCCTGATGGCGGTGAAAGCCGCCCACCAGAAACAGCTCGCCCGGGTTGCGCTCCCAGACCACAAGCGGCTCCAGCAGCCCATTGCGCCGGATGTCTTCGGCATAGTGGGCCACTTTGGCTTCGTTCAGCGGCCGGTGGTTCGCCACGGCCGGGTGCAAATGCACGGCATCAAAGGAAACATATTCAAATCGTTTGGTTCTCAACATAGGTGTTCTCCGGACATGGGACTGTAGTAAATTGCGCGCGGCAGGGAAGAATTATTTTTGGCGCGTGCGCTTTCATCTTTACTCTCGCGGGGTTCCGCCGTTTAATCAATCGCTTGAGAATTTAAATAAATCAGGAAAAGAAATGTTTACGAAAACCATAACCCCGCGCTTTGGAGATGTTGATGGCCTCCGGCATATCAACAATACCCGCCTGCCGGTCTGGTTTGAACTCGGGCGCGAGCCCTTTTTTAGAATGTTCAATCCCGACATGCTGCTGGAAAACTGGAATCTAATCATGGCGCACATTGATGTGGATTTCCTGACCCCCATGACTCTTGGCGCGGACATTGAAATCCGGACGTATGTGGCCGAGGTGGGACGCACCTCTTTCACGGTCTATCAGGAAGCGTGGCAAGGGGGGCAGTTGGGTGCCAGCGGCAAAGCCGTTGTGGTGCATTATGATTTCAAAGCGAAAAAATCTGTCCCCATCCCGGACTCCATTCGGAGCCGGTTGCTGGAGCATGTGAAATGAAAAGAAACGGCCTGACCGTCGTGGAATTTTCGCTGATTGTGGCGATTGCGGCCCTGATCGTGGCGATTTCCATGCCGGCATTTTTTCAGAATCAACAGAAGCGCCGGGCCGCCCGTTGCGCCATGACGCTGGACGCCATCGAAAGCGCCTCGCGCCGACACGCGGCGACTTCGGGCGCCTTTCCTAAACGTTTGGCAGATTTGACGCCGACATATTTCAGCAAGGTCCCAACTTGTCCCGCCGGTGGCGAATACAAACTCGGCACGCCCGAGGGCGATCCGCCCACCTGCTCTATCCCCAGCCACAACCTCCCCTCACCCTCACCAAGGAACACACCATGAAAACCCCACGTTTCAAACGGATTCTTCTCAAACTCAGCGGCGAGGTCTTGCGCGACCCAGACACCGGCGAGTGCATTTCCGATCGCATTCTGGCGGAGATGGCCGCGCAAATCAAAGCGGTCCGCAAACTGGGCGTTCAAGTTGGCGTGGTCATTGGAGGCGGCAATATATTTCGCGGGCTGAAGGGGCAGGATCGCGGCTTTGGCCGGGCACATGGCGACAACATGGGCATGCTGGCCACCATGATTAACAGCCTGGCCCTGCAATCCGCCCTCGAAGCGGCCAAGGTCCCGGCGCAGACGCTTGCGGCCACTCCCATGCCGGCTTTGGTGGAGTTGTTCACATTCCGGCGCGCGATTGAGCTGCTGGACGCGGGCAAGGTGGTTCTGATGGGCGGCGGCACGGGCAGCCCCTTCTTCACCACCGACAGCGCCGCGGCCTTGCGCGCCGCGGAGATCGGCGCGGATGCCCTGCTCAAGGCCACCAAGGTGGATGGCATCTATGACGCCGACCCCGTGCTCAATCCAAAAGCCAAGAAGTTTGACCGCCTGACCTACGCCGAGGCGCTGGCGCGGCGGCTGAAGGTGATGGACTCCACGGCCTTTTCGCTTTGCATGGACAATCAAATACCTATAATGGTCTTCGATTTCTTTCGCCGCGGGGAGTTGCTCCGCGTGGTGCGCGGCGAAAAAGCCGGCACGCTGGTGAGTGCTTAATACATAAGGAAAGGGAAAACCATGTACGAATCTATTGACGACGTTTTGCTGGAATCTGAAGACAAAATGGAAAAAGCCGTGGCACACCTTCAACAGGGGCTGAGCGGTTTGCGCACCGGCAAGGCATCGCCCAGCCTGGTGGATCGAATCACGGTGGAAGCCTATGGCACGCAAACCCCGATGAATCAATTGGCGCTGATTAGCACGCCGGAGCCGCGCCTGATTGTCATCAAGCCCTACGATCCCTCCGCGCTGCCCGCGATGGAAAAGGCGATTCTGGCCGCCAACATCGGCGTCACACCGCTCAACGATGGCCGCATCATCCGCGTGCCCATTCCGGAATTGAGCGAAGAGCGCCGCAAAGACCTGACCAAGGTGGCCAATCGCATGGGCGAAGAAGCCCGCGTGGTCCTGCGTGGAGCTCGCCGGGACGCCAACGAAGCCATCAAGACTCTGGAAAAAGACAAAGCCATCAGCGAAGACCAACGCGAGCGCGGCTTGCAGGAAGTCCAGAAATTGACGGACTCCTACACCGCGAAAGTGGATGAGCTGATCGCCGCGAAAAGCAAAGACATCATGGCCGTTTAATCGGTCATGCGCCGTCCGCCACGCAAATCAGCCTGGCGCCATCTGGTATGGATTATTCCTCTGCTGGTGCTGGATTTTTATCTTTTCCGCTGGCTGGCCCTGCGTCAGGGCGGCTGTACCCCAACCACGGAAACGCCGACGCAACCGGCGCAATCCGCGCAGTCCGAAGAGCCGTTACCCCCGCCCCCCCCGCCGCCCGTCTGGCAGGCGATGGTGCCCCCCACCCNNCCCCGCAGACAAATCTATTGAACCCAGACGCCCCCGGCGTCTTGCAGCCAACGGGGTCAGGGCGGTTGGACTCCGCCAAATTTGGCTCCACGCGCACGGGGTCTCGGAACGGGCGCATATTTCCGTCGTTTCACGAAGGCGTGGATATCGCAGCCACCCAACGTGATCGCAAAGGGGCCGCCACCGATCCGGTTTTCGCCGTCGCCGCCGGCCGCGTGGCATTTGTCAATCCGCACGCCGGCAATTCTTCCTATGGGAAATATGTTGTCCTTGAGCATCCGGATGACTCGTTGGGCACAATTACCCGCCGCGACGGAACGGTTGACCCCGCCACGGTGTACACGCTCTATGCACACTTGGCCGACATCCGCTTCGGCATTCGGGCCGGGCATTCCGTGAAAGCCGGCGACGAAATCGGCACGATGGGCGCCACCAGCAATACACGCCCGCCGATTCCGCTTGCCCGCGCCCATCTGCATTGGGAAGTGGGTGTCATGCTCAATGCCCGCTTTGAAATCAAGGCGCGCGAAGAAAAACTTGTGCCCAATTTTGGCAATTACAATGGCGGCAATTTATTCGGCTTCGACCCGCTTGATTTTTATGCCGCCCACGTTCGCAATCCCGACCTGACCATGGCCGCTTATCTAGCCCAGTTGCCGGTTGCTTATGAAGTGGCCCTGCGCGGCAAGTCGTATCCCGACTACTTCCGCCGCTTCCCCAAGCTGTGGCATGGCGAGGCGCACAATGGCGGGCCGATTCGCCTGACCGTGTCCGAGTCCGGCGCGCCACTGTCCGGGCGCAACGCCACCGACGCCGAAATCGCCCGCTTGGGCAACCAGCGCCAGGTTGTGTTGAAAGCCTACCCCGACGTTCTGGGGCGCAACGGACGCGCCTATATCTCCCTCATCGGCAGTCAATGGAAGTTTACGGCGAAGGGCCGCCAATGGGCCGATATTCTTTTCTATTAAATGATAAACAACCGGATAGCGACTGTTTCTTCGATAAATATCTGTGCGCAACAGGCTTTTGGAGTTTGACATTCCGCGCCCATTTGCCCACAATGCGCCCTACAAATTTATTTGGAGGATACCATGGCTAAACTGTTGAAGCCACTTGTTGTGATTGTCTTGTTGCTGGGAATTGCCGCCATCGTCATCCAGGCAGCTTTTCTTTTCCCCAAGCGGGTTTTGATTAAAGAGCGCACACAAAAGCTCGAAAACGGCATTCTGACCGTTGTCAACACCCTCAAAGGCGATCGCTCGCTCCTTTCCGACGAAGCCAAAAGTCAGGCCCGCTTCAACGTCGCCAGCCTGCGGGTGGATCACAAGGACAATCTGGTCCAGGTGGACACCGAGCTGAACCGCGCCAATGCCGTCGCAAACGCCGTTCTCGAAGGCTGGCAATTCACGCAAGTGGACTTGGAAAACACCCGCCAGGATTTGGAAAACACCCGCGCCGAGCTGGAAAACACCAAAGCTCAACTGGAAGACGCTCGCACTCAGATTGTTCAACTGAACGAAACCATCCGCGAAAAGAATCAGGAACTGGAAGAAAAGAGCGCGCTGATTGCTGAACTTGAAGAAGAGAAGGCCAGCCTGAACTCCGAAATCGCCACCCTGAAGGATCAAATCATGGATATGGAAAACCAGTTGGCCGACTTGCAAGAGAGAAACTCCTTGCTTCAGGCCCAATTGGATAAGTGCGAAGGCCAGTTGAATCCCACCGGCAACATCACCATGAAGCCCGGAACCACCGGCTCCATCGTCTATGTCAATCCGGACTGGAACTTCGTGGTCATCAATATCGGAATCGCCGATGGCGCGCAAACCACGGCCGAGCTGATTGTCCATCGTGGCGAAAACATGATTGGCAAGGTGAAGCTCAGCGCGGTGATGGAACACGTGGCCATTGCCGAAGTCTTGAGCGATTTCCAGAAGGACACCATCAAGGAGGGCGACAATGTTCTCTTCTAATGGACTTTCCGCAATGACGTTGGTGGCGGCCCTCCTGCTAATTGCCGTGGTGGTGCTCCAGGGCATGGAGTTAAGCTACTACGCCGCCGTCCCCTCCATCTGGCCGTGAGCCGGAGCCGAATGCGTTGGCTGAGCCTGCTGCTCCTGTTGAGCGGCGGGCTCGCTTTTGTTTCCGGTTGCGCAACCACGGATGCTGAATCCGACCTGCCGTGGAACATGAGCCAGCCGTGGGAAAGCGCGCCCTCACTGCCCTTCAACTCCCCCGGCGGCTACTAGCCAGCCGTTAGCCCATCAACTCGCCGGCGTTCGCCGCGCAATCTGCAGGCACATCAGCGCCCAGAAGCTCCCCAAAATTGCTGACAAAGGCATTTGCAGAGCCGTCGGCAGCGCGTAAAGCACCAGCAGGCAAGGCGTCCAAAACGCCCAGCCCGACACCGTATTCGGCAGAACAAGCCGCCGATACCACCCCCGCCCCAGCAACACCCGCGTCGCACGAAACGAATAATTCTGGTCCTGCCACAGATGCGCCAAAGCCACCAGCGGCGATGCATAAAATGGCGAATACACCAGCATATCCGTGGCCGTCTTCAAAATAACCGTTCGCCAATCCGCGGCAGTTCCCCAAAGGTACGCCTGCCCGGTATAAAACCAATGGGTGTTGGCGCCCATGAAGCCCCACCAAATCAAGCCGAACACCAGCCCCGCCCACGGGCGGCGCAAACGCAACTCAGGAATCAGCGCCGTAAAAATCGCCGGAATCACGCCGTTGAAAACCATGCGCGTCCCGATCGAAAAAACAACACCGCCCCGATTTTGCCAGTCCACCAACACCTGCAACCACCCGTGAAACGCCGGCCAGAAATAATAAGCCCCCACAAACGCGATGGCCAGCGCCTGCAAAACCAGCCCCGGCACCAGATTCGCGCGGGCGGAGCGAACCCCGATCTGCCACGGGGAAATCGCCGGCTGATTTTTTCCACGGTGTGGAAAACTTTTTTCCATAGCGTGGAAAACTCTACCAAAACTTTTCCATACCGTGGAAAATTAATTTAATAACTTCCTCCGATAAGTTATCACGGCCGTCGGCGACCATCAGGGGCGCTGTGCGCGGAGAAAATACTCATCCGGCTCATCAATCGCGGCGCTGACCACCCACCCGGCGGCGACGCATTGTGCCCGCAATTCCCCCGCCGTCGGCATGTGGTCGCGATGCACGCCGTGCAGTTCGGCATGCATGGCGTTCAGCTCGCGACTGCCCTCCAGATTGGCCACCACCAATTCACCCCCCGGCGCCAGCCAGTTCCAACAGCGCGCTAAAAACAGCGCTGGATCTTCCAAATGCGGATAGGCGCGGAAGCATACAACCAAATCCCACGCGGCAGTCGGCAATTCCACCGTTTCGGCTGACGCTTGCAGCAAAGATACGTGCGGATAGTTCGCAATGGCCCGCCGACAGTGTCGGAGCATGCCATCGGCCGGATCGAAAGCCACAATTTTTCCGGCGGGGCCCACCCACTCCGCCAGTCGTGCCGTCAGCACCCCCGCTCCACACCCCGGCTCGACCACGCGCTTGCCGGCCAGATTCCCCAGCCGTTCGCGCAGCCGCTCCATACGGTTGCGATGTTCTGGCAAAATCGCCAGCGGCTGCGGTTCAGCGGCCATTTGTTCGAAAAAATCCTGACGGTTCACGATTGCGCAATATGGCGGCTTCCTCCGCCGCGAACAAGCCGAAACCGCGCGGCAAGCGGCGAAAGATTTATGTTGTCGCCAGGCAAATGCGAGGCAAAATACCCGGCATGAAAATCGGCATTCTATCCGATACCCACAACGATGTGCGCGCGACACAACGCGCGCTCGATAGACTGCTTGCCCAAAACGTGGCGCACTTGGTTCATTGCGGGGATGTCGGCGAAAATGTCCTGTTTTTACTTTCGGCCACTTGTCAGGAACACCGGCTCCGGGCTCACGTCGCCGTCGGAAATTGTGACTACTGGTGGATTGCGGATGTCCGCTTCTGCCCTCAACTGGCGGGTGTTGTGCTTGAGGAAATGCCGGCGTTTACGCTTCGCGGCCAGCAATGTCTCGTCATTCACGGCGACCGTTCGAGACTTTTAACAACCGTCATCTCCAGCGGCCAATACGATTATATTTTCACCGGCCACACACACGCCCCGGCCTTTTGGCAGGAAGGCAGAACTCGCTACCTCAATCCCGGCGCGGTTATCCGTTCGCGGCGCGGACCGGAAACGGTGGCCGTGCTGGACATTGAAACCGGCGAGCACCAGTGGCTGCCTCTGGAAAAATAATTTGTTTTTTCACAAATAAAACTGGTGGACGCGAAAAGTTTTCCCCATGATGCCGCGCATGAAAAATATGACCGGTATTTCCGGCACGTTTAACGTGCGACTGAATGGCACCTGCTGGCTGATTCCCGATAGCCCGCAGCGCCCGCCATTGAAGCTCAATCCTGCCTCCATCGGCTCCGCGCTGCCCGGCGATACCATCATGGCCACTCCCCTGCCCCATGCCGCGGCACAACCAGGCACGGATTGGCGCGTTGCGCCATCCGCCGCCCGCGTTTCCAAAATTCTGGCCCGCAAACGCGAGTGGGTCGTGGGCGTGTTGCGTTGGCAAGGCCGGCGGGCCTTGATTGTTCCGCGCGATCCGCTGTTGCCGAACCCCATCCCCCTGCAAAAATCGCCGCAACTCGTCAAGCGCATGGAAGGCCGTCTGGTCGTAGGCCGTCTGGAAACATCGCTGGCCCTCAATCAACCCGTCCGGGCGCATTTTGTGGAAGACCTCGGCCATCCGGATTTGGCCGCCAACGATATTCCCGCCTTGCTGAAAGATCACGGCATGGAAGAGAGCTTCCCGCCCAACGTCCAAAAAGCGGCGGCCCAGGAACACGCCCGCTTTATTCAGCAGAGGCCTCGCTTGCGCGGGCGCAAAGATTTGCGCAACCAATTGATTCTCACGATTGACCCGACCGGCGCGCACGATCATGACGATGCCATCTCCATTGAACCCATGCCCGGTGGCCGGTGGAAATTGGGCGTCCATATCGCGGATGTCGCCGCGGTTGTGCCGCCGGATTCGCCGGTGGATGTCGAGGCCCGCAAGCGCGGCAACAGCACCTATCTGGTGGATCGCGTGATTCGCATGTTGCCGCAGGAATTGACGCTGCGCGTTTGCAGTTTGCGACCGGACGAGGACCATCTCGCGCATTCCGTGGAATTGATTTACGACTCCCAAGGCCGCCTGCAAGAATCGCGCACGTTCCGCTCCGTCATTCGCATTCAGGCCGCGCTGACATACGAACAAGTGCAGACCTTTTTCGATAGCGGCCGCCTGACGGGTGCCCCCGCCAACGTCAAAAAGCCCTTGCGGCAGTTGCAGCAATTGTGTCGTCGTATTCGTGCTGCTCGGATTCAAAACGGCGCGCTCGATTTCACCGTGCCGGAGGTCCAATGCCGCTTGGACCGCAAGGGGAACATCACGGGCTTTGTTCCGCGAAGCTCCAGCGAATCGTATCAACTGATTGAAGAATGCATGCTGGCGGCCAACCAAGCGGTTGCACAAAAGATTTATGCAACGGGGTTGCCCAGCCTGTATCGCATCCATGAAGAACCCGCGCCCGACCAATGGGTGCGCATGGGCGCCGAGCTGCGCGCCTTGGGCATCCCCACCCTGCCGCGTGATGCCGGATCGCTGAACCACATCGCCCGTTCTATGACGGGCCAGCCGTTGCAACCCATGGTGACTCTGGCCATGATGCGCAACCTGAAACGCGCGCGCTACGCGGATGAATCCCAGCCCCATTTCGGCTTGGGGTTCACGCACTACACCCATTTCACTTCGCCCATCCGCCGCTATTCGGATTTAATCATTCACCGGATTTTAACCGCGATTGAAGATGGACGCAAAAAGCCGCTTTACTCCCTGCCGGAAATGGCAAGCATTGCCGCGCTGTGTTCGGCGCGCGAACGGGAATCGGCGGAAGTGGAAAGTCTTTCCTTTCAAATCAAGCGCGCGCGCTATTTTGCCGCCCGCCTGAAACAAGGTGCGGTTGGCCCCTTCGCCGGCACCATCGTGGCCCTCAATCCCAAGGGCGCCATTGTTGAGTTGAGCGAGTCGCAACAACAGGGCATGCTGCCGTTTGCGGCTTTGGGAAAAGCGCGTTTTCGTTTGGCCGCCGATGGCTTCATGGCCACAACTTCTCAAGGCCGATCCCTGCGCCTGGGCCAATCCATTCAGGTGTGCCTGGCCGCTGTGGATGAGCGGCTCTTGCGCGTGGATTTTTGTTTGCCGCCCCCCGTGGCGGCCTCGGCTTCGCCGAAGGGCTCCGCCCCCGCAAAATCAGCCATTTCAAAACAACAAAAGAACCCGGCCCGGTCAGGCTCGTCGCCTTCATCGGCAAGCCGGAACAAAAGGAGAACACGACAACAATGAAGAAAATCATCACCCTAACCTTGATTGCGGCGTGGGCCATTCTGCCGCAGAACGCACCCGCCGCGGAAGCGTCGGTCTACACCGACTTCCTGTCGGCCTACGTGATACACGGTCAAATCTGGAATGATGAACCCGTGTTTCAGCCGGGAGTGGATGTCGCCGGTCCTTGGGGGCTGGGATATTCCTTCTGGGCCAATATGGACTTGAGCGACAGCGATACATCGCAAGCGCCGAATACCGCCGGCAAATGGAATGAAATTAATTTCGGCCTGAACTGGACCCTGCCTTGGGAAGGCCCGGTATCCCTCACCCTCGAAGGCATTTATCTGGCCTATCCCAATAGCGGCGAGCAGGCCGAAGAGGATGCGGAAATTTCGGCGGATGGCGGCTATGAAGTGGCCGTCACGCTTGCGGCGGAAGACCTGCCGCTGGCGCCGTCCGTCAAATTCATGCACACCACGAGTTATTCCGAGGATTGGATTGCGACCTTCTCCATCGGGCACAGCCTGGAAGTGAGCGACCAGCTTTCCCTGGACCTCGGCGCGGCAATTAGCTACGCCGGCCGCGACTACATGGCCAACTTCTACGGTTCGGAGGACGGTTCAGCGCTCGCCAATGCCGAAGTGAATGCCACCCTGAATTACGCCGTCACGGAGCAATTCACGGTCAGCCTGCTGGCTTCGTTCAGCTCCATTCTGGATAGCGACGTTCGCGACAGCATCGAAGAAAGCGAATACTTCCCCGAAGTGGACTTTTTCTACGGCGGAATCAGCCTGGGCTATACGTTCTAAAGAACGTCCTGCCCGCACAACACCCGCGGCGGCCCAACGGCCCATGCCGCGGGTGTTTTTTATTCACCAGACTCCGGGGCACGCCTCCCCGCAAGCCCAACACCGTCCATCCGCGCCCATGCCCACCCGTTGCGCCTGAAATCCATCGCGCTGAATTAACTCGGCCCCGCAATTCGCGCACCATGTCGCTCCGCCGTCCGGAACTCGTATATTCCCCAGATATACATGTCGCAATCCGTTGCGGCGCGCCTGCTCCCGCGCTCGCACCAAAACCGCTTTTGGCGTAGCCGGCACATCCAGCATTTGCCCATCAGGGTGAAACGCGCTGAAATGGAGCGGCGTGTCCACTCCAAGGTTGGTTGCGACCCAAGCGGTCAACTCATCCACCTCAGCCGCGGAATCATTCAAGCCGGGAATCAATAAAGTCGTCACTTCCAGCCAGCAGGTGGTTTCCTGACGAATCATCTTCAGCGTGTCCAGCACCGGCGCTAAACGCGTGCCGCAATACTCGCGATAAAACTCATCGCGCATGGACTTCAAATCCACGTTGGCCGCGTCCATTTTTGCGAAAAAATCGCGCCCCGCCTGCGGCGTGAAATAGCCCGATGTCACCGCCACCATTTTCAACCCGTGGGCGTGGCAGGCATCGGCAATATCCATGGCATATTCAGCCCAAACCGCAGGCTCGTTGTATGTCGCCGCCACCATCGGCGCACCCGCGCGCTGAGCCGCCTGAACCACGTCTTCCGGCGAGACGGGTGCGGGCGCGCCTCCCCTTGGCTTTTCGGGATGGCTCAACGACCAATTCTGGCAGAAGCGGCAGGATAAATTGCAGCCCAAGGTTCCCAGCGAGAACACCCACCGTCCCGGCAGAAAATGGTACAGCGGCTTTTTCTCAATCGGGTCCACCTGCACGGCCACCGGCCAGCCCCAGGTTTCGGCCACCAGTTGCCCGCCATGATTGACGCGCCCGAAACACCGGCTGCGCCCGCCCGATGGAATCCGGCAGCGGTGCGGGCATAACTCGCATTGCACCGCATCGTCTTCCAGCGGGTGCCAATAGCGCGCCACTTTCACGGCGCGCCCCCTTCCCGCTTGGCCAGAGCTTGCGCGACGGCCTGCCACACCAGACGCGCGCAATGAATCCGGGCCGGGAACTTTTCTATCCCGTTAAACATTTGAAAATCGCCCCATTCTTTTTCAAAGCCGGTTTGCCCCAAACGGGCATGAAACCCGGCGGCAACTTCACGAATCTCGGCGGTAGTCAGCCCCGCCAGCTTTTGCGAAGCCAAAGAAGCCGACGCCTTGCTCACGGCGCAACCCTGCAACTCATGCGTCATTTTTTCCAGTCTGCCATCCGCGCCCCATTGCAACGCAATGCGAATGTCATCCCCGCAGGCCGAGTTCAGCGCCTCGCCATCCTCCGTTCCGCGCGGCACCTTGCCGGCGCCATGCGGATTCCGTGCATGCTCCAGCATAATCCGCTGATAAAGCTGTTCGCTCATGCGAACAACTCCTGAGCCGCTCGCACACCCTCCACCAGAGCGTTCACTTCATCCATCGTGTTGTACGGCGCGAAACTCGCGCGCACCGCCGACTCAACCCCCAGCCGCCGCAACAACGGTTGCGCGCACATGTGCCCGGCGCGAACAGCAATGCCGCGACCGTCCAGCACCTGCGCCACGTCGTGCGCGTGAACCCCGTCCACGCAAAAAGAAACCAGCGACACCCGCTCCATTGCGGGGCCAAGAATCCGCACGCCGGGAAGCTCCGCCAAGGTCTGGGCGGCCTCACGCGCCAGCGCGGACACATGCTCATGTGCGCCAGCCGGTAAATTCTCCAGCCAGCCCATCGCCTCGCCCAGCCCCACCGCCCCCATCACATTGGGGGTGCCGCCTTCAAAGCGATACGGCGGTTCGGCCCACGTAGCCGCCTGCTCCTCCACGCGGCCAATCATCTCCCCGCCCAAAATAAACGGCTCCATTTGCGCCAGTAATTCCGCGCGGCCCCACAGCACGCCAATCCCCATCGGCCCATACATTTTATGGCCGGAGAACGCCAGAAAATCACAATCCAATTCGCGCACATCCATCGGCACATGAGCCGCCGCCTGAGCCGCATCCACCAGCACCCGCGCACCGGCCCCATGCGCCGCCGCGCAAAAGGCGCGCACGTCATTTTCAAAGCCCAGCACATTCGACACCCACGTCAGCGCCACCCAACGCACCCGCCCCCCCGCCAGCCCTTCTTGAAAACGCGCCAAATCCAAATGACCATCGGGCAGCAAAGGAATAATCCGCAAGTGCGCCCCCAGCGTTTGCGTGGCCTTGAGCCACGGCACCCAGTTGCCGTGATGCTCCTGCGCTGAAATCCATACCTCGTCACCCGGCCCGATTCCCCCGTGCGCCAGACTATTGGCGACGATATTAATCCCAACGGTCGTCCCCGGCGTGAAAATCACCTCCGCCGGCGATTCCGCGCCGATAAACCGCGCCACCACCTCGCGCGCGCCCTCATAGGCGGCCGTGGCTTCCGCGCCCAGCCGATGCACACTCCGCCGCGTATTCGCATTATGCCGCCGGTTAAACTCATCCATGGCCCGCAGCACGCGCTCCGGCCGCTGGGTCGTTGCGGCATTATCCAGCCAAGCCACTTCCCGCTCAAATATCGGAAATTGCCGCCGCACATGCTCCGGCTGAAACAGAGCGGTTTCTTTTTGGCTGGTGAACTCGCTTGGCATAACACTTTGCCCTGAGGCGTCATCATGCTACATTTCATCCGTCATGCGCAAGAACATCGGTTGGCAAGATTTTCTGGATGGAATCAAGTACGAAATCCGCGTCACCTTCGCGGGTGGCGACCGAATCCGCTGGCAACGTCTCGCCCGGCATCTGGAACGCTGGGAATCATTCGAGCCAACCCCCGAACACTGGGCAACCCTTTTGGATAAAGTGAAAGCCCGCTATCAACGGCGGCAAATGCCCTACAAAACGGTGCAACTGGTCGAGCGCCTCTCGCCCCCGCCGGAACAGCCCCCCGAATCATGAGCAGCACCCTGGCCATCACCCGTCAGACCTTGCGCGGCATGTTGCGCTCGCGCGTCGTGCTGGTTCTTCTCGGGGTGCTCGTCATCGCCGCCTGCTGGCTGCCCCTGACCGTACGCGGCGACGGCACCCTCACCGGCATGATTCGCCTGCAACTCACCTATCCCCTGGGCATCGGCATGTTCCTGCTCACCCTCGCCACCCTCTGGGCGGGCTGCTCCGGCATTGCCGGCGAAGCCGAAACCAAGACGCTGCACCTCCTCCTCGTGAAACCCGTTGGCCGCTTTCGCATTTGGCTGGGAAAATGGTTCGCGCTTCTCCTCATCAACGCCGTTTGCCTGACCATCATTGCCGGCGCCGTCGGCATCGGCCTGCAATGGCAACTGCGCTCCCGCAACTTTCCGGCATCGGCTCTGGATGAAGCCCGCGCCACCACCCTCGCCGCCCTGCAAACCCTGCCGCCCGTCCAACCGGACATCACCGCCCCCGTGCAGCAAGCATACGAACAATGGCTCGCGCAAACTCCAAACGCTCAAGAAATCCCCGCCTCCGTCATTCTCCCCGCCATTCGCCGCACCGTTCTGGCCCGCGCGTTTTCCGTCCCGCCCAACGACGCGCTAACCCTCCACTACCCCCTCGCCCGCCACCCCACCGCCCCATACCTCGCGGTACAATGGCGCGGCGAATCCTCCGTCCCCGGCTCCGTGGAAATCAACGCGACGGTCGAACTTCGCATCGGCCATCAAACATTCAAACGCCCCATCCGCACCATACCCGGCTCCCTCCAAACCATCGTATTTGAAAACCTCCCCGCTGCCGACCAAGCCACCCTGATGTTCCACAACCACGGGAGCCACCAAAACGCCACCCTTTTCTTCGATCCGACCGACGGCCTTCTCTTGCGCCAACCCGTCGGCCGCTTCGCCACCAACTACCTGCACGCCCTCATCCAAATGTTCGCGCGCCTCGCCCTGTTCGCCGCCATCGGCCTCACACTAGGCACCTTCTTCTCCCGCCCCGTCGCCGGCTTCCTCGCCCTGGTACTCGTGCTGATTCTGCAACTCTCCGGCTTCATCACCGCCGCCGCCCAAGTGGACCGCGCCACCTTCATCGAAAACGTCGCACAATTCGGCGCAACCGCCCACACCCACGACGACTCACACCCCGCCCCCCCCCCCACCCCCCCC
>DBPO01000034.1 GCA_002304915.1 Verrucomicrobia bacterium UBA1418 | reverse complement strand
TCTTTGGAGATTCAGTACACTATTGAAGTTGTAACTTCTTTAGTGAGAAGCTCTAAGGTTGTTTTTTCGGGGAAGGGAAACGGAAAATTCGGAATAAATGGCCCCGTCCGGGGCCATTTATTTCTTAAAAAAGTTCGAGTTGAAGCGCCGGTTTCGGGGAGGGTTTTTGCCGGCGGCCGACGATGTTAATCATGTCGGCAAATTGGCGGTCGGTCACTTTGATGACGGAAACCATCCCTTCGGGCGGCACGAAGTTGCGGACGCGATTGATGTGGACGGCACCCGATTCATGGCTGGCGCAGTGGCGAACATAGACGGAAAACTGAAGCATGCTGAAGCCATCCTTCAACAGGTCTTTGCGAAAGCGGGCGGCGGATTTCCGCTGGGATTTGGTTTGGACGGGGAGGTCGAACATGACGTAGAGCCACATGAGGGAGTATTTGCTTAAGGCGGTGTAGGTCGGCATGGCGAGGGGAATGTGGGATAGGCAATTATTGTTTCTTTCTTTTGGAGACAACGCACCAGCGAAGCGGTGGTCATGGAAAGCGCGTTCATCAGGGGACGCTTGAGGGCGCCCATCTGGACATCCACCGCCAACACGGAGAGCAGCGCGGCCTTCATCAGGCGGGTCAATTCCGGGGCATTGAGGGGAAATAATTTGGGTTGGTTCAGGACAATATCATCCACAAAGGGGCGGTAGGGCTCCATGATGTCATCGGCGAGGGCGAAGTCATTGTACTGGTTGTGGTGGTGGATGCCGACCATGCCAATCAGTCCGGAGCCCACCAACGCTCGGGCGGTGGCGGCCCGCAGAATGGCATAGCCATAATTCAAGGCAGGATTGGGCATGCCCCCTTCGGGGTTTCGCTGGAAGCGCCCATCCGCGTGATAGGCAAAATAGGCTTTGGCAGCCTGGGCTTCGCAGTTGCCGGAATCGCCGCTTTTGATTTTTTTGAGATACAAGCGCAACCGGGCGGCTCCATCCTTGCCACCCGCTTGCAGACAGGCGGCCTGATTGATGATTTTGGCGGCCACGGTTTGTCGCCAGAGGCGATTTTTCAACGCTTCGGTGGCAGCCAACTGGTCCGCCACGTGGCGTTGGGTCAGTGTATGGCTGGCATGGGGGAGCATGAAGGCGGACGGCATGCCCGTTGTGTCGCAAAAGATGACGGACGTGTTATTCCCCGCCAGCGCTTGCAGGGCATAGGCCGTCAGGGTGATTTGAGTGCTTTCGATGACTATGCACCCCACGTCTTCCAGCGGGAAGCGGTGGGTTTCTTTTTGATTATCTACCTTTATTTCATAGAGCAATTGCTCCATGGCCATTCGGATGTGGCCACGTTTCGAGAAAAAGAGGGTGCGCTTCAGCATTCGTAGTCCCTGAAGGTAATTTTCCCCGCCAAGTCCATGTCGAAATGGATGCCTTCAAACAGGACATGATCCGAGTAAGTACTGGGACTTAAGTAGAGCAGTAGATGGGGGTTCACATAGTCAATGGTGGAGAGGCCGGTTTTGAATTTTCCATGGATGCTGAGCAGATACTTGCCCAAGTCGGTACTGGCACGAGCTTCGCTGTGGAGGCGCATTGTGATGCGCCCATATCGTGATTCAAACTTTACGACCTTGTAGAGCCTTTTCTTTAACTGGCGCGGGCCGAAGGTGTGCAATTCGGAGGGTGTTTGTTCATACGTCAGCGCCATGGCGCCGGGGATGATGTAGCCGACAAATTGACCTAGGTCTTTTTTGTCGTGGAGTTCGCCTTCTTCGGAGTTGCGCTGGGTCCAATCGAATAGATTGTCCGCGATATAATTCCATTTGATTTTGCCGTTTTTCTCTTGCCGGTACAGCGCCATGCGGAAATTGGAATCGGTGCCGGATTCCGCGTAATACAGGTTTTTATAGTCATGTTTGGACGGGAATGCCTGCGTGCGGACTTCTTTGGGGTCCGTGATATTGTCGGCGTAGATGCGCACGTTCTTGATGGGTACGCCGGAGGGCATGTGGAACGTAGTTTCGTCGAGCGCCTTTTTGAGGGGCACTCCTTGGTCAAGTGCGGTCTGGAGTTGGTCCTGCACCGTTTGGCGCACGATGGGGTCCACGATTTTGTCGAGACTGTTGCGAGTGGCAAAGCTTTCTGAATTGAGCGGTTTGCGAATCACGAATTGTTTTTTGCCGGTTTCGGGGCTCTGGATGCAGCCGTAGAAGCTTTCCTTGTGCAGTTGGCCCCGCACCGTGTCGCCCCGGGCGGGCACTTTGCGGCGGACTTGGCCGGTCAGCGTCCGCATAGGGCGCGCAAGATGCACGGCTTTGCGATGGGTTTGCTTCATGGCGACGCGGCGCGGGATGTGTTTGACCAGAATATCGTCGGCCTTGTCGAAAACGGCTTGGGCAAAGCCGGGGAAGGGGTGCAGGGATTCGGGGAGTGTCAGGTCGTAATCTTTTTCGCCGTCGTCCTTGCAGTAGGCGCAGATGTCGTTAAAGCGCTTGCGGTCGAGGCCGGCAATGACCATGGCATCCACGGCGTGGTGCAAGTGGGTGGTGCGTTCTTTTTGCTCCGTAATTTCCTGAATGCCCCATCCCTGGCGCGCCCAGGCAACCGCCGTGCCGTTGACGGGGTAGGTTTGAGGATATACCGAACGCAACAGAGCAACGGCATGGCGGGTGATGATGCCGGTATCCACGAGCTGGCGGTTCATGAATTTGTCGTCCAGATGGTCGGCTTCGAGGGTGAAGGCCTTGAGTTTTTCGCGCCAGTATCTCCATTCCATTTGTGTGACCAGAGCTTTTTGGCGGTTTTTCGATTTGAGTTCCGGATTATCCGCCGGTGTGTTGCGGGCGGTTCTCATTTGCTGGAGGTAGGTGTTTTCGAGCTGTTCCACTTTTTCCCGCCAAGGGGTCAGGCGCACATGGATTTCGTCGTAGTTGTCGCATTCCGTGGGGAGGCGGCCTCTTTTGCGTTGGCGGTTATAGACGTGGTCGCAAAGGGTCAGGTTGGCCCGGCTGTTGTTGCCGGAGCGGCTGCGCGGGATGGTGTGTTCAATGTCAAAAGCGGGCGTCAGCAGTTCGTGCTGGCCAATGGTCTGCCCGGTATAGAGGCACTTCATATCCTGTTCTTTCCAGAGGATGTAGCGCAGGATGTCGGTATCGCTGGGGTTGGCGTGTTTCAGGTCGGTTATCAGGCGTTGACGGGCTTCGTCGCGGGCGGCTTGGCGGGATTGCTGCCAAGTGGCATAGGCCATGCGGGTGTTGCGGTCATTGACGCTGCGGGCCAGTTCCACATGAATGCGGGTATTGGCATCTATGCGACCGGTGCGGCGCAGGAAGTTGACTTGCTTGCGCAGGATGGTGAGGGCGCGCTGGACCAGCGGATTGCGCAACATGCCCATGTTCACAGGCGGGAGCATGTCGCCGCCGGTTTCGGCGGAGGCATAGGAATTGTCCTGACCGGGAACACGGAAATAGAGGCGCTCGAAATCTTCGGGCGAGACTTTCCACACGGCTTGCATGTAATCCCGCAAGCGTTTTTGCAAGGGAACCTCGCGGTTTTCCAAATAGTCGGCGGCTCGCTCGGCGACATCGGCAATGATTTGTTCCTGATTGGCTTCAAACGCATCCGCGCCCAGGACGGCAGGCATATTCGCCAGAAAGATGGCCTGGGAAAGTTCAATGCCGCGTTCGACGAACGGGGTGATTTTGCGCAGGGCACAGAGGCTGTATTGGGCATAGCCGTCGCGGCAGACGATTTTGCTGAATGCTTCTGCTTCGGCTTCCGCCAACCCCAGCTTCTCTCGCGCGAAGACTTGCAGACGGTCGGCGTCTTCGAAAAACATCAGGGCGTCAAAGGCGGTTTGGTAGGTATAGGTCACGTCGCGGCCGTCGGCTGTTTTTACGGTTCGCTTCCAGGCGAAGCAATCGCCGCCCAGCAATTTATTGAGCTGGTGGGTGACGGAGCAGGTGGGCACGGTTTTCTTGTCGGGGTAATTGTACCGGGTGCCTTCAGGCTTTTTGAGGGCCTTGGCAATATCGGCAAAGCTGATATAGCGGGCGGTCTTGAAGAACGCCCTGGAGGCTCGCTGGCGCTCCTCATCGCTCAAGGGTATTTTGTCGCCATTTTCATCAATCGTCCGAATAGTGTTGATGAACGTCCACATGCGATACATTTCGAAAACGGGGTGGGCCACCAGGCAGCGCGAGTGACTCTTTTCGAGCGGGCACTTGCCTACCAGATGGGATTGCGAGCGCAGGCGGCGTTGGAAAAACAGGACATCGCGGATTTTCTTGGCCAAGGCCGCATCCATTTTCTGGACGCTGGCAATTTGGTCAAATTCCTTTTGGTAGTGTTCCACGCGGCCGGTGTAGCAACCGCGCACCTTTTCGCCGCGTTGGTACAAGTCGTGGAAATGCTGGCCGAGGGTCCAGTTCTTTTCCTCCAAAATGGCCGTGAGTTGGGCGATGGAGTTTTTGACCTTGCTGCGTTCATCCACCTTCTTTTTTGATTTTTTCCCTTCTTCTCCCGGCGCGTTTGCTTCCACGATATTTTTGCGGTTGCTGAGAAATCCGCGGCGCTGAGCCAGATGGTAAATCGCGCGGCCCAGCACATCCGGCGCGACTTTTTGCGTGGCGGCGGCGGCGCGGTCGCCATAGGGGTTGTCGGTGTGGGTACTTTTCAGCCAGTTCAGAAACGCGCGGTTGTTCAACGGGTATTGGTTGTCTTTGCGCCAGGCATCCAGTTCTTCCGGTTTGAGGGGACACATGCCGTGGGCGATTAAAATCTCCAGAGTTTTAATTTTTCGCATGCGGCGGCGGAACTTTTGGCGGCGGGCGGAGCGATAGGTGCGGCGTTCCGCGGCGGGTGTGGTCAGGCTGTCGCGTCCCTTTTCGCGCTTGATGCCTTCCTCGAATATCACGACCCCGGCATCCACGATGGCCTTTTTCTTTTTTTCGCTGTCCAGGATGGCCCAGCCCAAGGAGTTCGTTCCCAAATCAATGCCCAATACTTTCATGTTTTTCTCCTTGGTGGTCAGCCGTTTTGACGGGCCGATTTTTTTTGAT
>DBPO01000062.1 GCA_002304915.1 Verrucomicrobia bacterium UBA1418 | reverse complement strand
GAAGTTCCACTTGGTGCCGGCCGCCTCCAGCACGTCCAGGGTGTCGATGCCGAGCCGGTCGAAGATCAGGGCCAGCTCGTTCATCAGGGCGATGTTCAGGTCCCGCTGGGTGTTCTCGATGACCTTGGCCGCCTCGGCAACCTTGATCGTCGGGGCGCGATGGACGCCGGCCGTCACCACGGACTCGTAAACCGAGGCCACGATCTCCAGCGTTTCGGCGTCCTGGGTGGAGACGACCTTTTTGATTTTCGTGAAGGTGTGCTCCTTGTCGCCGGGGTTGATCCGCTCCGGGCTGTACCCCACGGTGAAGTCCTTGCCACAGGCGAGCCCCGAGACCCGTTCCAGCACCGGCACGCACTCCTCCTCTGTCACACCAGGGTAGACCGTAGACTCGTACACCACGACGTCCCCCTGCTTGAGGGCGCGGCCCACCGTCTCCGATGCCCTGAGCAGCAGGGAGAGGTCGGGACGGTTGGCGTCGTCTACCGGGGTGGGGACCGCCACGATGTGGAAGTCGGCGGCCGCAAGGTCGGTGATGGCGTCGGTGAACAGCAGGTCGGCCGCCGCCAGTTCCTCGGATGAAACCTCGCCGGTCCGGTCAAGGTTTTTGCGCAGCTCGGCGATCCGCTCCCGGTTCACGTCGAAGCCGATGGTCCTGGCTTTTTTGCCGAATACCACCGCTACGGGGAGTCCCACGTAGCCCAGGCCGATGACAGAGATTTTTCTATGCACTTCAATACCTCTTAAAATCTAAGCTTGGAGCCCCCAAGGGAATGTACTCAACCTTGCTCCCCCCTTCGCTTTGTTCGCAAGGGGTCGCGAAAGGCGCGGAAAAAACCGATAGGCTGAGAACATTTCAAGGGGTAACCCCTTTGTGCCCTCTGGGTAAATATACCGTAAACAACACCCTGAAAAAATATTTTTAATATTAAAAATGCAAAGACATAGATACTAGTTTGTTCCTGACTTGAATTTATTTGCAATTATAGAGACAGGGTTCAAGGTCATGACCGTTGGCCCGCTTCTCCCGCTGCGCCAGCTCCAGGTCGGCGGCGACCATAATCTCCACCAGCCCGTCCAGGTCGGTTTTGGGGGTCCAGCCGAGCAGGGTCCTGGCCTTGGTGGCGTCCCCCAGGAGCAGGTCCACCTCGGCCGGGCGGAAGTACTTGGCGTCAATCTCGATGAGCACCCGGCCGGTGCGCGCGTCGACCCCCTGCTCGTCCATGCCGGTTCCGCGCCACTCCAGAGGCATGTCCAGCCTGGCGAAGACCTTTTCGGCGAACTCGCGCACCGAGCGGGTCTCGCCGGTGGCGATAACGTAGTCATCTGGCTCTTCCTGTTGCAGCATGAGCCACATGGCCTCCACGTAGTCGCCGGCGAAGCCCCAGTCGCGCTTGGCGTCGAGGTTGCCCATGCGCAGTTCCTTTTGCGTGCCGAGCTTGATGCGGGCGACGGCGTCGGTGATTTTGCGGGTGACGAATTCTTTGCCGCGGCGGGGGGATTCGTGGTTGAAGAGAATGCCGGAGAGGGCGAAGAGGTTGTAGGATTCGCGGTAGTTGACCGTGATGAAGTGGCCGTAGACCTTGGCGACGCCGTAGGGGCTGCGGGGGTAGAAGGGGGTGGTTTCGGATTGGGGCACTTCGAGTACCTTGCCGAACATTTCGGAGGAGGAGGCCTGGTAGAAGCGGGCCTTGGGGCACACCATCCGCATGGCTTCGAGCAGTTTGGTGACGCCGAGGGCGGTGAATTCGCCGGTCAGGACGGGTTGGTTCCAGGAGGTGGGGACGAATGACATGGCGGCGAGGTTGTAGATTTCGTCGGGCTGGATTTCGTCGAGCAGCTTGACGAGGGAGAATTGGTCGAGCAGGTCGGCCTGGCGCAGATTGATTTGATTTTTGAAATGGGCGATGCGCTCGAAGGTTTCGGTGCTGGCGCGGCGCACCATTCCGGTGACTTCATAGCCTTTGGAGAGGAGTAGTTCCGCCAAGTAGGAGCCGTCTTGGCCGGTGATGCCGGTAATCAATGCTTTCTTCATTTTATTTGTTTCCTTCCGTCGTTAGGTCGTCCAAATTCCAAGCGGCGCGCAAGTACTTGATGGCTTCCGCCAGGTGCGCGGTTTCCGTATTCGGCGCCGGTTCCAAAACACGCACTATATCTGTTCGTGCCCAGTCCGCCAAGGCGGGAAAATCAATTTTTCCGCGCGGGGGGGCGAGGTGGTCTTGGCCCGGGGGGGCTACGTCGTGAATGTGGCAGCCGGCAATGTACGGGGCGAGGCGCTGGAGCCAGCGGCTGGCATTGATGAAGCCCATGTTCTCGCGGATTTGCGCGTGGCCAATATCCCACCACAGCCGAATGCCGGCGGCGTGGAATTGGCGCATCAGTTTTTCGGATTCCAGCTCGGTGGGCAGGGCTTCCCATGTCGGCAGGTTTTCCAAACAGAGATGGACGCCGGTTTCCTGTACGACGGGGGCGAGCTTTTCGAGGCTGTCTATGAGAGCTTTGATTTGGCGCGGCGCTTTTCTGTCGCGGGTGATTTGCGCTTTCAGCTTGAGGTTTTCATATTCCTGGCTGAAGTGCTGGCCGCGCTCGGCCATGCCCAGCAGGTCAAAGGAAAACTTGGGCATATCCACGTTGCCGGAGTGGCAGACAACGACTTCGGCGCCGACTTCGGCGGCAAAGCGCAGGGTGCGGGAAATGTGCGTGACGGCGAATTCGCGTTCGCGGCGGTCGAGGGAGCCGGGGGTGTAAAGTTCGGGGTGGGGGCGGGGCGCGCCAATGGGCACGGGGCAGAAGTTGTGTACGCTGCGGACCTTCACCGCGCCGGAGGCAATCATGGCTTTGACGCCGGGGACCAGCTCAAGGCGCAGGTCGTAGCCCAGTTCCACTTGCTGCAATCCCAGCGCGAGGATTTCCTCCAACATGGCTTCGCCGGACAGATGCCGCCCGGCGTTCCAGCGTGTGCTGAGGCAAAGTGGAATCATGATTTCACTTGGGCCTGAATGGCGGTGATGGCGATGGTATTGACGATGTCCACGATGGTGCAGCCGCGCGAGAGGTCGTTGACGGGTTTGTTCAAGCCCTGAATGACCGGCCCAATCGCGACCGCGCCGGCGGAGCGCTGGACGGCTTTGTAGGTGTTGTTGCCCGTGTTGAGGTCGGGGAAAATAAAGACCGTGGCGCGTCCGGCCACCTTGGAGTCGGGCATCTTGGTGCGGGCCACGCCGGCATCAATGGCGGCGTCGTATTGAAGCGGGCCTTCGATGGGCAGCTCCGGAGCCATTTTTTGCGCGATGGCGGTGGCTTCGCGCACGCGCTCGACGTCCGCGCCGGTGCCGGATTCGCCGGTGGAGTAGGAGAGCATGGCCACGCGCGGTTCGAGGCCGAAGGTTTGGGCGGTGCGCGCCGAGGTCACGGCGATTTCCGCCAACTGCTGGGCCGTGGGGTTCGTATTGATGGCGCAATCGCCATAGACCAGCACGCGGTCTTTCAGGCACATGAAAAATACCGACGAGACAATGGAAAAGCCCGGCTGGGTGCGAATGAATTGCAGCGCGGGGCGCACCGTGTGGGCGGTGGTGTTGATGGAGCCGGAAACCATGCCGTCGGCGAGGCCCTGATGCACCATCATGGTGCCGTAGTAGGAGGCGTCGGCCATGATGGTTTCGGCCATGTCCGGGGTGACGCCCTTGGCCTTGCGCAACTCGTAGTAGGTTTGCACGAAGTCGCGGAAATTGGGCGCGGAGGCCGGGTGAATGATTTCCACGCCGGGCAGGTTGAGGCCCAGATGCGAAATTTTGCTGCGGATGCGCTCTTCGTCGCCCAGCAGGATGATGTCGGCGATGCCGCGGGTGACGGCTTGTTCCGTTGCGTAGAGGATGCGGTCTTCTTCGCCTTCGGGCAGGACGATGCGCTGGCGCGGCGATTGCGCGCGCTGAATGAGGCCGAATTCAAACATCTTGGGCGTGACGACGCCGGTCTTGGTGGTTTTGAGAAGGTCCAGCAGCTTGTCATCATCCACGCGCGACTCGAAGAGGGCGAGGGCGGTGGTGATTTTGCGGGTGGCGCCGGGGTAGATGCGCGAGTGCATGCGCGAGACGCGATTCACGGCGTCGTAGGTGTTGCAGCTTGCCGAAAGCACCGGCACCATGTTGCGCACATCCTTGAGCAGGGCGGCCACCGCGCCGCTGGGACGGAAGCCGTTGGTTAGCACGATGCCGGCGATGTTCACCGGCTGGGAGGAATTGAGCTTGAGCATCACGCCGAGCAAGTTGCCGAAGCGGTCGCCGGAAATAAACAGCAGCGCGCCGTCGGTGAGTTGCGAAAGAAAGGTTTCCGGCGAGGAGTCCGCCACGAGGTACGAGGTGGCTTGCAGGGAGTCGAGCAGGTCCGGGCGATAAAAAGTTTCGGCGTTGAGGACTTGCGCCACCTCCGACATCATGGGGGCGGCCAGCAGGGGGTCATCGGGGATGGCATACACCGGCACTTGCTTGCTGCGCGGGGAGCGGTGGCAGACCTTGATGTCGTCCAGACAATCGTTCGGCACGCGATTGAGAATGGCGGCGAGGACCGTGCAGTCGCCTTCTTCGAAACTGCGAATGGCAAAATCCACGGCGGCCAGATGGCCGCTGTTGCGGGCTTCCTGACCATCCACCACCAGCAAGACCGGCGCGTCAATGTTGCGCGCGATGGCGGCGTTGATGTTGAATTCAAAGGCCGATGTTTCGCCTTCGAAGTCGGAGCCTTCACATACCACGAAATCAAAGCGAGCGGCCACGGCATTATAGCGTTCGAGAATGCCGTCGAGCAGGGCGGAGGTTTGGCCGGCCTGAATGAGTTCCGCCGCCTCGCGCCGGGTGTAGGCAAACGCCTCTTCATACGGCAAATCCAGACGGAAGTGGCTGGTAATCAGCGAAATATCATTGTCGCGGACGGGGCTGTCGCGCTCCGCGCCGATAATCGGACGGAAAAAGCCGACATGGCCGACATTCTTGACCATCATTTCCATGACGCCCAGGGCAATCGCGGATTTTCCACTGCCGGGCTTGGTGGCGGCGATATAGACATTACGAGACATCGGGCAACCTTTCGCAAAGAAGCAAACAAACTCAAAACCTAAAGTTGCGCGGATTGTAGCGATTCGTTCCCGCGCGTGCAAGCAGTGGCGCGTGCAAGCAGTGGCGCAAAAGGGATTGCTCGCGCCCATGCGGTTTGATACAACGTCGCAATACTATGAAGATACTGGTGACAGGCGGCTCCGGCTATATTGGAAGCGTGACCACCGAGTTGCTTTGCAACGACGGTCACGAGGTAACCGTGTTTGACAATCTGGAGCGCGGCCATCGCGAAGCCGTGGACCCGCGCGCCCGCCTCATCGTTGGCGATTTGCGCTCGCCCGATGGCATCCGCGATGCCATGCAGTCCGTCAAGCCGGATGCGGTGGTTCACTTTGCCGCCTACGCGCTGGTGGGCGAGTCCATGCAGGAGCCGCACCTTTATTTTGAAAATAACGTTGGCGGCGGCCTGAACTTGCTCGACGCCATGCAGCGCACCGGCGTGAAGAAAATCATTTTTTCCTCCACGTGCGCCACCTATGGCGAGCCCGATGTCGTGCCCATGACGGAAGTTTTGCCGCAGCGGCCCACCAACCCCTATGGCGAATCCAAGCTGATGCTGGAAACCGTTCTGCGCTGGGCGCAGGAACGCAGCGGCATCCAGCCGGTTTTTCTGCGCTATTTCAATGCTTGCGGCGCCACCGAGAAATATGGCGAGGACCACGAGCCGGAGACTCACCTGATTCCCAACGTGCTGAAAGTGGCGCTGGGGCAGACTCCCGCCGTCTCCGTGTTTGGCGACGACTATCCGACGCCCGACGGCACCTGCATCCGGGATTACATTCACATTGTGGACCTCGCGCGCGCGCACATCCTTGCTTTGGAAAAGGATGTCACCGGTGCTTTCAACCTCGGCACGGGCACCGGGTTTTCCGTGCAGGAAGTCATTGCGACCTGCCGCGCCGTGACCGGGCACGAGATTCCCGTGAAGATTTCGCCCCGGCGTCCCGGCGATCCGCCGCGTCTGGTGGCGGGTGCGGATAAAGCCCGCGCGGAACTGGGCTGGCAGCCGCAGTTCGCCGACTTGCGCACCATTGTTCAACACGCATGGAACTGGCATCAAGCCCATCCCCACGGTTATGGCACCAAGTAAGATATCGTTCGCGGTTCAAGACGAGAATTTCCGGGTGGATACCCGCCGCTCGCGCAGCCGCAGTAAAATGCGGGCGCAATTTCGCCATGTCATGGCCGTGGCCGCCGGCATGCTGCCGCTGATGGCGCTGTTTGTGTATCTGATGTCCTTCCGGCGTCTGCCCATTGAGCGTCCGCCCTATCACCGGCTGTCCTTGATTTTTCTGGCCGCGGGAATGGTCGCCCTGATGTTCTACGCCTGGGCCCGCGCGGAAAAAATTCGCCGCCGGGAGAAATCGGCACGCAACCGGGAGCAGAAATATCGCGACCGGCAAGCCGCCGCCCAAGCCGAGCTGGCGCGCAAGCGCGAAGCCCTGCACACGCCGCCGACGACTCCCAAGGGGGAGTAATGCGCCCCACGCACTCAGCCCGCACCGGCATGGCGCTCATTCTGACGCTGGCCGCCATTGTGCTTGGCGGTGCGCTGGCGTTGCTGATGCAGGCGCGAGCCGCCCGCGTCGCCCAAGCCGAACAAGCCGAGCTGATTCAGGAGCGTCTGCGCATTGCCGCCGCCGAAGCCGCGCGCGACGCCCTCTGGGTTCTTGCCGCAGATGACAATTTGAACGTGGACCACGCCGGCGAAGACTGGGCGCAGCCGCGCGAACACACATTTCCCGATGGGCTGGCCACGTGGGCCGTGGTGGAAGACGCCGGGCGCTTTTTCAATTGGAACAACCTTGCCGCCGCGCAACAGCCGGGCCGTACCTCGAGGGATATTTGCGGCGACTTGCTGACGTTCTGCGGCGATTTTCAGGCGCTTCCCATCGTGGCGGCCCTGAGCGACTACGTGGACAGCGACGACACGGGCGATTACGAAGAAAAGTTCTATCGCCACGCCACGCCGCCCCTCCAGCCCCCCAATCGCGAGTTGTGGGCGCCGGGGGAATTGCTGAATGTCCACGGTTTCACTGCGCGTTTTTTACGGCCGCGCCCCAAAGCGGATTCCAGCGACATGTTCAGCGGGGACATTGCCGCCGCTGCCGTTGTTGTGCCGGTCGCGCTGACCCAGCCCATCCCCATCAACCTCAATACGGCGAGCCGCGAAGTTCTGATGGCGCTGGCCGGGTTGCAACACGAAGACGCCGTTCGCTCTGTTCTGGCCCTGCGCATGGTGCAGCCCTTTGAATCCCTCGGCGCGTTGCTCATGGCCCATCCAGAGCTGGCCGCCAAGCTGGGCGACTCCGTCCGCGTCAACAGCGTCTATTTCCGCGTGCGCGCCCGCGCTGCGCTGGGCGACCAGTTCAGCACGGTGCTGGCGTGGGTGGAGCGTGATTTCCACAGCGGCGATATTCGCATTCTTCAGTGGGTGCCGGAGGTGGGCTGACGATGGCTCTGGCGCATTCCATGGCCTATGGGATTGATTTCTCCGCCGACCGCCTGTTGGTGGCCCGCGCCACGCGCCGCGCCCCCGCCAGCGTCATCCTCGACATGCCTAACCCGTCGCCCGAAGCCCGCGAGTGGCTGGCGGCGGCGGCGCGCGAAAGCGCCCGCGCCGGCAGCGCGCTGGCCGTGAGCGCCCCCGCCGCGCAAACCATTTTACGCTGCCTGCAAACGCCCTTCACGGCTCCGCGCAAAGCCGCCGGCGTTTGGGCCACGCTGCTGGATGTGGACCTGCCGTTTCCCGTCGAAGCCGCTGCCTGCGCCTACACGCCGCCGCGCCGCGAAGCCAATGGAACCGCTGTCACGGCTGCCGTCATTCGCGCCATAGATTTGGATGCCTTTGAAGAAACCTGCCGCGAAAGCGGATGCGAGCCGACCCACTGCGACGCGGAAGCCTTGGCCCTGTGGAGCCAAATCGCGCACGAAGCGCCCCCGGCCCGCGCCGAGACGCCCCGAGCTGTCGTCTGGCTGGCCCCCGACCACGTGACCCTCGCGCGCGGGCGCGGCACCGATTTCATGGCCGCCCACGTGCTGCGCCTCTCGTACAACGCGGCTGACCGCGCGTCATTCGAGGCGCTCTGGGCCGCCCGTGGCCGCCAAATACTTTCCGCCCATTTGGCCGAAACCGGCGCGGCGGAAATGGACATCTGGTGGGCCGGCCCCGGCGCGAAAGACAGCGCCCTCGTCGCCCGCTTGCAACAGGCGCTGGGCGGCGACTTGCGCCTGCGCCACGCCACGCCCGCCCGGCCGGAATCGTTGCTGGCGCGCGCGCTGGCACAACGCGCGCTGGACGGCAGCGGCCTCAACTTCAAAACCGGCAAACGCATTCATCCCGGCCTTTTGCGGCGCGCGCAACGGAAAGTCCGCCGCGCCAGCCAAGCGCTTTTGGCGGTGGCGTTGCTCGTGTTGGGCCTGAACGCCGGCATCATCAGCCATCGCCGCGCGCAAGACCGCGACCAACAGCGCGCCCTCTACGCCGCGGCAGCCGCGATTGCCGGCCCGCACATTCCGCCCGGTCAGGAGCGCTTGCTCGTCGAGCGCGCGCTGGCCCGCCGTGATGAAGACATGCGCCCCTTTCGCAACGCGGCCGATCCCTTCGGGCTTGAAATTCAGTGGGTGGAAATTCTGAATGCCGCCGCCGACATGGATGTGGAAATCAGCCGCCTGGAGCTGACGGATTTAGCCCTCACCATCGAAGGCGCCAGCGCCAACATTCAGGCCGGCGAAGCCCTCGCCGACAAGTTGCGCGCCCAAGGCTGGAATGTGCAGGTGGACAGCCCCGGACGCACCCCCGAAGGCCGCCAGCAATTTATCGTGAAAGGCCCCGCCATCTATGCGCGCTAACCGTTCTTGGGCACTTCTGGCCGCGCTAACCGCGGGCATTGCCGTGGCCGTCACGCTGCATGTGGGCCTCTCCGCCGCCCGCCACCGCGAAATCCTCGCCCGCAAGCAACAGGACTTGGCCGCGATTCAGCAATTCGCCGGCCGCTGGGCGCCGGAAGAAGCCTGGCGCGACTTCCTTGAAAGCCAGCGCGCCTACACCCCGGCGGACCTGGAAGACATCGCCACGCGCACGCTTGGCGCCAATCAAGCCCGCATTACGCTCCGCCCCGCCGAAGCCATCGCCGACGGCTGGCAACGCCGCAGCGCCGCCGTTGAGCTGGCAAACGTCAATTTAGCCGAAGCCGTCACGTTCCTCTCCACGGCGGCGGAAACATCCCCCGCCTGGCGACTGCGCGAAATAACCGTGCGCGCCACCGCCCAGCCGGGGCATGGCGCCATGAGCGTTGTTCTCGAAACCCTCGAAAAACGCCTGTAAAAAACGCCCCCGCGCCGGCGCTTATTCGGACCGGCGAATGATGGGGAGTTGCAAGCCCCAGCGAATGGCAAGCAGCCGGATGGCAATCACCGTTACCATGCCGACCCAAAACGCCACGGAACGCTGGAGGCCAAACGACTGCAAGAGCAGGTAGAGAATGATGCCCGCGATGGCGGCCGTGGCGTAGATGTCTCGTCGCAAAATCAAAGGCACTTGCGCGGTGATGACGTCCCGCAAAAAGCCTCCGGCGACGCCGGTTATCGTCCCCATCAGCACCACGATGACCGCTGAATGCTGGGCGGCTTCGGCCACTCTGGCTCCCAGCAGCGCAAACAGCCCCAGCCCCACGGCATCGGCCACGAGGATGGCATGCTCCGGCGGCGGCCGGACCCGGACATAAGCGAAGGTCAGCACCGCTGACACAAAGATGACCGTCAGGTAGTGCGTGTCGGTAATCCAAAAGAGCGGATGCCGATTCAGGAGGATATCGCGGAGAGTGCCGCCGCCGATGGCGGTAATGGCCGCAACGACAATGACCCCCAGAAGGTCCAATCCCCGGTCACGCGCCGCAAGCACTCCGCTCACCGCAAAAACGGCAACACCCGCAAGGTCGAATAAATAAAAGCTCATGTGGTTTTCAGGGGTGCTGGGCGTTAGAGGTCTGGGTACTCGCCACTTTGTGGGAGTGTCCGGCAACGTATGTTTGTTGGACTGTTTGTTTTATAATCATTGCTGGCTACTAAAGTTTTGTTTCGTTCAAGATGCTTGCCTGACATGGCAAGGCCCCACTCTGAAGTATCAAAGCCCAATTGTTAGCTTCTTCCAATGTAAAGTTTCCTTCGATGACGACCTTACCACCGGGAATCGAGGTGCGGATGTATGGTGCTGAACAGAGCGTGCCGTCTAGTACGATGCCAAGAAAGTGTCGACCGTGGGGGTCTGGGTTTTTCGCGCCGCCAGGTGCGTGGTCGGCGGTTACCTTTGCGAAGATTTTGCGCCCCTTGTCATCGAACGAAATTTGCACCGCCTTTTTGCCGAACTGTTGATGGCACACACTGGCAGACTCCAGACTCGTGCTCGTCAGTTCTGCGTTACGGCTAACGTAGTACGGACGAAAATAGTCCCTGCCTTCAAACACTTCCTTTTTGAGCAACAAGTCAAAACCGGCCTGACCTTCAAATTCACGCAGAGAAGCACGTTCAGGTTCCGTCAGTGGTGAGCCTTTGCGCATCCAGTAGTCGCCCCACGGGCTGCCGGGCAACAACACAATCTCATAACCTTTCGGCACTTTGCGGTTCTCGAACAGATTTTTGATTAGTTCGTCGTTCTTGGGATGAACAAGGCGGAACTCAAGGAGCCCGGTTGTAGTTATTAAATGCTTTATACGCTCTGCCGTCTTTTGTTCATTGGTGGCAACCTTAATTAGCAGTTGTTTGTTATCCGAAACGGTAACTTGCGACGGGACATCGGCAGCTTTTAGTCTATTTTCAAGTATCGCTTTCGCTATGAATATAGAATCTGAATCCGAAGTAAATTCACTGGTCCCCATTGCGACAGTAAATTCATAATCATAGCTCGCAGATAGTGGCTTGAGATTGGACGCAGGTATTCTGGCGAATTTCACCGTTTCGCCGTCCAAGTCTACGATGAATGTTTTCTCATCCAGTTTGCCCAATACTGCCATTTTTCCACCATACGGCATTTCAAAATCGGCCTTGATTCTCCCATTACTCAAGATAGACCATGTTCCAGAGAAGGGATAGTCTGGCCCCTTCATTATGACTGTTTTGTCACTGAAAAATTCAAAAAAGTAGTTGACGGGGTCATTCATCCCTTCCTCAGCCCATTTGCCGATTAACTGTGACTCTGGACGGGAACATCCGAATGCGGGGCCAACTAAAAGTAACGCCACCAATATATTCGCCAATCTCATCGTAAAACTCCTGTGATTAGGATATGTTTCGCTCTCGCGCTCAGCAATATTCATTTTATTCGCCCGGCTTCCAAGCTATTTGTGTGTGGTCTGGGGCCGACTGTCTGGGGATAGGATAGGAGTGGGGTGGGGGTGGGTCAATTCTTATGTGTTTTAGAGGGGGGCTTGTTTGATGGTTAGTGGGTGTAGGGGAAATGGTGCTCGGGGGGGGACTTGAACCCCCACGGGTTGCCCCACATGCCCCTCAAACATGCGTGTCTGCCATTCCACCACCCGAGCACCGGAGAGCGAAACTGATTACGTGGTCAATGGGCGTCACCATACGCATGAAGCGTCTCCCCCGCAAGTGTGTTTTTCGTCCCGAAGGTTTTCTACACCGTGGAAAATGGACGGGATGGGTGGGGCGATGGGGGAAGGTGGGGCGAGGGGGATGGCTGGGCGGTAGGGGAGAGCGGGAG
>DBPO01000134.1 GCA_002304915.1 Verrucomicrobia bacterium UBA1418 | reverse complement strand
CCGACCGTTACCGCCGCCACTGGCGGCAACCTCATTGACGTTCAGGCGGAAGACCTTTCCTACGACGCCGAGCGCCGTTTGGTGATTGCCCGTGGAGGGGTCAAAGTCACTCGCGGCACGGACTCCGTTGCGGCGGATTACGCGGAAGTGGACACCGCGCAAGAGCAGGTCTATGCCCGTGGCAACATTTTTATCCGATACATGGGCGGCACCTGGCAGGGGCAGGAGGCCACGTATAATTTCAAAACCGGCGCGGGCAATTTCGGCGCTTTTCATGCTTATTCCGCGCCATACCATGTGACAGCGGAAGGTTCCACCCGCGAGTCGCCCCGGCTGATGAAGCTGGAGCAGGTGATGTTCACCACCTGCGAGCCTGAACGCCCGGAATACTCTTTGCGCGCCAAGTCCGCCTCGATTGAGGACAACAACATCGTGCGCGCCAAGCACGTGCGTTTTCACTTTGGGCCGGTGCCATTCTTCTGGGTGCCGTATATGCGCGCGAACCTCGAAGAGCTGGCAAAGTTTGAGTTCACGCCGGGCTGGAGTTCGGCCATGGGGCCGTTCCTGCTCACCACGTACAACCAGCCAATCAACGACATCTTCAAGACGCGCACGCATGTGGACATTCGGCAAAAGCGCGGCTTGGGCGTGGGCGAGGACCTGGTGTGGAAAGACCCCGTCGCCGGCGACTACCAGGGCGAAGTGGGCGTGTACTACGCCAATGACCGCAAGCCTTGGAAAGATGCGGAAGAACGCACCATCCGCGAAGAGCTGATTGATAATGACCGCTACTGGCTCAAGCTCTCCGATCGCCACAATCTGACGGACCGCGATTATCTCATTACCAAGCTCAATTATGTGAGCGACCCGTGGTTGTTGAGCGATTTCTTTGATGATGAATATCAGAAAAACGTGCAGCCGGAAAACCGCGTCACCTTAACCCATCGCGGCGACCACTATTCCGCCGGGGTGGGGCTCAATACGCGGTTGAATGACTTTTATGGCAATGTCAACCGTCTGCCCGAAGTTTTCCTGAACTTCAACCGCCAGAAAATTCTGGACACGCCCTTTTATTACGAAGGCGAAAATACGTTCAGCTATTTGGATCGGGTGTTTCCCGACGGGGCGCCGGAAGAGCACTATGACGCCTTCCGATTGGATACCGCCCACATGGTGTATTGGCCGACGCGTCACTTCGGGTTCCTGAGTGTGATTCCGCGCGCGGGCTATCGCGGCACGTATTATTCCAAAACTCGACACATCAGCACGGTTACCAACGTGATTGCCATCACGAACGACTTCGGCGAGGTCATCGGCACCACCAACGAAGTGGAAACGCTGTTGCGCGACGGCTCCGCCGTGTGGCGCAGTCTGCCGGAATTGGGTGTGGAATCCTCCTTCCAGGCTTTCGGCAATCTCTACGAAGGCCCCACCGGCATTGAGGAGGATGAAGACCTCCGGCACATTGTGGAACCGTACGCCAATTACACGTATCGCCCGGAGCCGAACGTATTGCCGGAAGAACTTTGGCAATTCGATGCGGTGGACAGACTGAGCTTGCGCAATGATCTCAAGCTTGGCGTGCGCAATTATCTCCAGACCCGCCGCGCGCGCAGTGTTCACGACCTGTTATTTGCGGATGTCTTCACCACCTTGCTGTTTGAGCCGGACGACGACGAACAGACCTTGGGCGACATCGGCTTTAAGGCCGAACTGCGCCCCTATTCCTGGCTTTCGCTGGACGTGGATGGCGCCTATGACACGCAAGACGGCAACTTCCGCGTTTTCAGCACGCAGGCCGAAGTGAAGAACCGTGACCTATTTATTTTCGGGCTGGACTATCGCTACGCGCGCGATGCCCGCGACAAACTCGCCGGCGATTTGGTGATCTTCCCCGAGGCGCGCTGGGCCGGACGGCTTTACGCCCGCATGGACTTGGACGAGTCCGAGCTGGAGGAGCATTCCTACTACCTCATTCATCGCACCCGTTGTCTGGGCATTGGTCTCGGACTGCGCGTGCGCCCGGATGACGGTCCCGATGGCGAGGACAACTACACGGTTTGGTTCCGCATCTGGCCGTTGGCATTCCCACAATTCGGCAGTTCTTTGGGCGGATAAGTTATGGCAAATAATCTCCATCTCGTTACGGGCGGCGCCGGTTTCATCGGCTCCAATCTAGTTCATCGCTTGGTCCGCGAAGGGCAGGCGGTCCGGGTTTTTGACGACCTTTCGTCCGGTCGGCTCATCAATCTGGCTGGCATCGAAGATAAAGTGGATTTTGTGCAAGCCGACCTGCGCGATTTGGCGGCTGTTCGTGAAGCCATGCGAGGCGTTCGCTATGTCTTCCATTTCGGCGCGCGGGCTTCGGTGCAGGCGTCGGTGGACGACCCCCTGCGCACGCACGACATCAATGTCACTGGCACGTTGAATGTGCTGGTGGCCGCGCGGGATGCCGCCGTGCAGCGCGTGGTGTTTGCCTCCTCCGCTTCGGTCTATGGCGATTCGCCCATCATGCCCAAGCGCGAGGACATGCTGCCGCAACCGCAGACGGGTTATGCGTTGTCCAAGCTGGCTGGCGAGCATTACGGGCGGATTTTTTACGAGCGGTACGGCTTGCCATTTGTGGCGTTGCGCTTTTTCAACGTGTTCGGTCCGCGTCAGGACCCGGCCTCGCATTACGCCTCCGCCATTCCGCTCTTCATGCGCGCCTATTCCACCGGCCGCCAGCCGACGATTTATGACGACGGCGAGCAAACGCGCGACTTCACGTATGTTGAAGATGTGGTGGCGGCCAATCTGGCGTGTCTCGCTGCGCCGGAGGAGGCCATCGGCGGTATCTATAACATTGCGTACGGCGACCGTGTGAGCGTGAATGAATTGGCCCGGCAAATTGCTGCGCTGGCGGGGCAGCCTTTTGCGCCAACGTATGCGCCACCGCGCCCCGGCGATATTCGCGAATCGCAGGCCGATGCTTCCCTCGCGCGCCGCGTGTTGAACTGGCAGCCGACCCACACGTTTGCGGACGGTCTGCGCGCCACCTATGCCTGGTTTACGCGCCAGTCGGCGGCGGCAGAATCATAGCGCGAGGCCCGCCCGGGGCTAATCATCCTGAAACGGCGCCAAGAGCGCCTGCTTCACGGCCTCTTCATCGCGCACATGGGCCAAAATCGTAACTTGGTCGCCGCTTTCCAAACGCGTCGGCCCATTGGGGCTGATGACTTTCGCGCCGCGCGTGATGAGTGCGATGACGGTTTCAGGCGGCAACTTCAAGTCCTGAATGCGCACCCCCATGAATCCCGGCTTCTCCGGTAAGTCCACCACCATCAAATCCATGTCGCTGGGGGCCATGGTGATTAAGTCCAAGTTGTATAGCGGCTCCGGATGGGTGCGCGGCGAAAGCAACTTCAACATGCGCGCCACCACGCCCAGCGTGGAACCTTGGACCAACACCGACAGCATGACCGCAAAAAACACCAGATTGAAAATATCCTGACTGCCCGGCAATTGGGCGGCGGCGGGGTAGGTGGCCAGAATAATCGGCACGGCACCGCGCAGACCCGCCCAAATCATGAAGATTTTGTGTCTCCCGGGAATCTTCATGCCCATGGTTCCCAGCAACAGCGCCAGCGGGCGTGAGAAGAACGTCAGAATCAGAAAGAGCAACAAGCCATCCAGCCAGATGTGCGATAATTGCCGGGGAAAAACCAGCAGGCCCAGCAGCACAAAGGTTGCAATGTTGGCCACGCTGGCAAACGCCGCGGAAAAATTCGCCACGCCCTGCTTATGCACGAACGGGCGGTTGCCCATGACATAGCCGGCAATAAAAACCGCCAGCATTCCGCTTGCGCCGAACTCCTCCGCCAGGCCATATGTCAGCAAAACCACGCCGAAAAAGAGCACATAATAATGACCACGCTCCTGTGGGCGCAACGCGTTGAAAAGCCAGACCGCCGCCCGACCCATCAGTAGTCCGATAATCGGCCCGCCCGCAAATTTCCACAGAAATGCGGGAACCATGCCCCAGCCCAAGGATGCGCCGGACAGGAAAAACTGAACGGACAAAACGGTCAGCAAAACCGCCATCGGGTCGTTGGCCGCGCTTTCGATGATGAGCGTGCTCGAGAGTCGCTTGGGCAGCGTATAGCGCCGTAAAATCGAAAGGGTGGCGGCCGCATCTGTTGAGGAGATGATCGCGGCAATCATGACGGCCCTGTCGAATGGCCATTCCAGCACCTTCCACAGGATGAGCAGGGTGAACCCGGCCGTCATGATGACTCCCCAGGTCGCCATGCCGCCCGCCGGCAACGCTACTTTTTTGAACTCACGGCGTTGAATGCCAAACCCGCCATGAAACAAAATGAAAACCAGTGCGAAATTGGCAACGGCGTTAGCCATTTTGGCGTCCTCGAAATGCCAGAGGTCCAGCACATCGCTGCCGAACAGGATGCCGCCGCCCAGCGCCACGAGAATCGCCGGCACGCTCCAGCGGTCGAGCCAAACCGCCGCCAAAACGACCGTAATCAAAATTAAAGGGCTAACAATGTAAATCAGATCCATGATTTCCGTTCAAATTGAATAACCGGCGACTGTAACAACAGCATGCGGATGAGCGCAAACTTGAAATGAAGTTAAAATTAATGGTGTTTTTCACCGCGCCCACTGCTATGGTCACCGCTTTCACCCCCATTGGGGGGAAGGAGGTCACATGAGTGAATTGCTGAACATTTTGAAACAAAACGCCCGCACGAGTGTTGAGGATATTGCCAAAATGACGCGCTCCACCCCGGATGCCGTCCGCGCGCAAATCGCGGAATACGAAAAGAACGGCACCATCCGCGGCTATCGCACGCTCGTCCATGAGGATCACATGGATGAGGACCGTGTCACGGCGGTCATCGAGGTCAAGGTGCAGCCGGAACGCGAAGGCGGCTTTGACCGTTTGGCCCGGCGTATCAGCGGTTTCCCGGAAGTGGTGAACACCCACCTGATGTCCGGTAAATATGATTTGCTCCTGTTCGTCGAAGGTAAAAATCTGCGCGAAGTCGGCCGCTTTGTCAGCGAACGCCTCGCCACGCTCGACGGTGTGCTTTCCACCGGCACCCACTTCATGCTCAAGACCTACAAGCAGGACGGCGTGCTCATGGATGGTGAGCGCACGGACAACCGCCTGCCGGTCAGCCCATAAGCGCCAGGAACCTCCGCATGAATAGCAAAAGCAGAGTGGCCGAACGTGTGCGGAATCTGCCGTTTTCCGGCATCCGCAAGTTTTTTGACATTGTGGCCCAGCGCAAGGATGTGATTTCCCTCGGCGTGGGCGAACCGGACTTCGACACGCCCTGGACCGTCCGCGAGGCCGCCGTCTATTCCCTTGAACGCGGCGCGACTCACTACACCTCCAATCGCGGCGACCCCGGGCTGCGTCAGGCCATCGCCCGCTACGTCGCCCGGCAATTCGGCGAGGAATACGACTGGAAAACGGAAATCCTCGTCACCGTCGGCGTCAGCGAGGCTATTGACATTGCCTTGCGCACCATCATCAACCCCGGCGATGAAGTCATCTATCACGAGCCCTGTTTCGTCAGCTATCGTCCCAGCATTATTCTCGCCGGCGGCGTGCCCGTTTGCGTGGAAACCCGACGCGAAGACGAATTCCGCCTGACCCGCCCCATGCTGGAAAAAGCCGTCACGCCCAAAACGCGCGCGCTGATGCTCAACTTCCCATGCAATCCCACCGGCGCGGTCCTCGCGCGCAAGGATGTCGAGGAAATCTCCAATTTTTGCATCCAGCACGACTTGCTGCTGTTGACCGATGAAATCTACGCGGAGCTGACCTACGATTCCCAGCACATCAGCTTTGTATCCATCCCCGGCATGAAGGAGCGCACCATCTTCATGCACGGCATGTCGAAGGCATGGGCCATGACCGGCTTCCGCATCGGCTACGCCTGCGCCCCCGCCGACATTTCCGAAAACATGATGAAGCTGCATCAGTATGCCATCATGAGCGCGCCGACCACCGGCCAGAAGGCCGCCGCCGAGGCCCTCGAACGCGGCGATGCCGCCGTTGCCGCCATGCGGGCCGAATACAATCGCCGCCGCAATTATCTCATCGCGGCCTTCAATGAAATGGGCGTCCAATGCCATACCCCCGCCGGTGCGTTCTACGCGTTCCCCTACATCGGCGACTTGGGCATTTCCGCCGAGGACTTCGCCATGCGCTTTCTCGAAGAAAAAGGCGTGGCCGTGGTTCCCGGTGATGCCTTCGGCAAATCCGGCGCAGGCTTCCTCCGTTGCGCCTACGCCACCAGCATGGATAACATCCGCGAAGCCATGCGGCGCATGGCGGAATTTGTCGCCCAGTTGCGCGCTTAGTTGCCTGACGGCGGGGGTGTCCCCGCCGTCGCGCCCTTCGCTGACGCCAACAAGCCTGCCACTTCCTCCGCCGACAGCGCGCGCAACGCCTGCCCCCGCAAGTCCCGTTGCGTCAGCCTGCCGATACGGATACGCCGCAGCCGCCGCACCCGCAACCCGAAATGCTCCAGCATACGGCGAATGTGCCGCCGCCGCCCTTCGCCCAAAATAATTCGGCACGTCGCCCGTGCGCCGGTTTTTTCCGGCAGTACCGCCAAGGCCCGAAGCCGCTCACCATCATCCTCAATGCCTGCCAACATCGCTCGGATTTCTTCGCGGGTGACCGGGCGATCCGTCCACGCGCGATATTCCTTTTCGATGTGGTGCCGCGGATGCGCCAGCCGTTGCGCCAGCTCTCCGTCATTCGTCAGCAAAATCAGCCCCTCGCTATCATAATCCAAACGCCCCACCGAATAGAGCCGCAGCCGCGGATTCGCCCCCGCATGCACCGCCCATTCCACAATCGTCGGACGCCCCTCCGGATCAGCCGACGTACACAACACCCCGCGCGGCTTGTCGGCCAAATACGTTTGCATCGGCTCCGGCTGAACCCGCCGACCATCGAACTCCACCCGCTGCCGACTCGGATCCACCCGCGCCCCCAGCTCACTCACCACAACGCCATCCACCCGCACCCGGCCCGCGACAATAAACTCCTCGCACCGCCGCCGCGACCCCACGCCAGCCATCGCCAGATATTTTTGTAACCGAACCCCGGCGCTCACCAGTTGCCCCGCCGGAATAACTCACTCACGTTTTTCATAGCGCGAAAAACCATACCCGTTTTTCCACACCATGGAAAAGTTTTTTGCGATTATTCCATGCTATGGAAATATAATTTCCACACCGTGGAAAATATGATGAGGTGCATCACCCTCCGCCTGTCAGAATCTTCTGCGCGGCCAGAAAGTCCGCCGGTGGTTCCGCCGTAAAGGTTTTTGCGCGCCCTGTGCGCGGATGCGTTATCTGCAACTGGTAGGCGTGGAGCATTTGGCGTGCGATTCTTAGCCCCTCTGGAAGCCCGTGCCGCGCGCGCCCGTACGTGGTGTCGCCGACCACCGGATGCCCCAGCCGCGAGAGATGAACGCGGATTTGATGTGTGCGGCCTGTCTCGATATGGACACGCAATAGGCTGGCGAGCGGACCGCGCGCCACGGTTTCGTAGCGCGTCAGGGCTGGACGTCCCTTTTCCGTCACGGCCATTTTTTTGCGGTGTACCGGATGCCGACCAATTGGCAAATCAATGGTGCCCGTCGGTTGTTCCGGCTGTCCCCACACCAGCGCCAGATACTCTTTCTTCACCTTTTTGCTGGCAAATTGCGCCACTAGCGCGGCATGGGTGTGCTCATTTTTGGCGACGACCAAAACGCCGGAGGTGTCTTTATCCAGACGGTGAACAATGCCGGGGCGAAGCTCGCCGCCAATACCCTGAAGGTCGCCGCAGTGATGGAGCAGGGCGTTGACAAGCGTATGAGCAGCATGGCCGGGGGCAGGATGGACGACCAGCCCCGCCGGCTTGTTAATAGCAATGAGGTCGGAATCCTCGTAAAGGATGGCAAGCGGAATGTTGGCGGGGAGTAGTTCAGTGGTCACAGGGGCGGGAAGTGCACAGGTGAGCTTGTCGCTAGGCGCGAGCGAAGTCTTGGGTTTGAGGATGGGGGCACCGTTGAGTTGGACGTGACCGGCTTCGATGAGCTGCTTCCAGCGAGAGCGGGAGATAGTGGGGCAGGCGGTTGCAAGCCATGCGTCAAGACGCGCGGCGTGCGTGTCAAGTGTGAAGGTCAGAATTTCTGGCTGGGGCGAGGACAGCATGTGGCCATCATCTTTTATCGTGCGGCTCAAGTCAACTGCGGCTGGAATCCGCCACGCCATGCCTCCAGGCGACGGAAGCGGTGATTCGCGGTCAAAAACATAAAAAAACTGACTCCCAGATTATTCGCTGGCTTTCAGAACAGAAGCGAAGATAATACTCATCAGGAGGGCATTATGAAGCCAGACGACTTTCGATTTGAATGCGGGCANNCGGCGGGACTGATGATTGGATGCGATGATGACCGCTACGACCACGACCCTCCGCAGGGGCAGGGGGCCATTATCGTGGATAATTTCACCGGCGATCGCATTCGGGTTTATGTGGATGGCGAACGACTCAGCGATACACGAGGGGGACACAGCCGCGCTTATGATTTGGAGCCGGGGGTGTACCGGGTGGCGCTGGATAGTGACGACCGCTACCGCTCTTGGGCGGATGATGTGGATGTGCTCGAAGGGCGGCTAACCATTCTGGAAGTTCGCGGCGACGCTGGGGATTATCGGCGATTTGACGTGTACACCTATTTCGACTAGTTCCATCGCCCCAGTCGGAGTTTTCAGAGAAAGCTGGGCTGATGGCCCGCATGTCACCTGCTGTTTGCAGAAGCATCAGAGCAAACTGAAAAGCGTGCGTTGCAGGGGATTTTTCATCTTGCCCAGCGAATATATTTGTCCCGATTTTGTGACCCACCCCCCGGCAAGAAGAATCTCCAGATGATCCTTGACCGTGTTTCGTCTGGCACCCACGCTCAAGTCAATTTGAGCCTGAGTAAACGAATCATTTCGCAATAGCCGAACAATCGCAATCCGTCGCTCACAGGCCAAACCTTTAGCCACGAGAGCCAAGTTCGCCAGATTCGTCCTGCGTTGGGCCAGTGTTTTCTGCAGGGCCAACAAAAGCGGCTTGGCGCTAGGCACTTGCGGGTCAGGAATGGGCCGGTAGATTACCTCTAGGCCTCGGCAGGTCCTTTTCAGGAGCCCCCGAGATTGCAACCGCCGCAACTGTTGACTGGCATCAGAAACGCCAATGGAAAGATCCTCTGCCAATTGGCTCACCGAACGTTCGGGCTGGCGCAACACCTCCTGCAACAATCGTAGCCGCCCCGGATGGCTTAACACGCGGCACGTTCTCCATACCGTTGGATTCAATTGCGCCATGGCTTTTCTCCATTCAAATCGTTTTGAATATTAAGGATATTCAGAGTAAATAGCAATAAATAAAATGTAGAGCGTTTTATAAAACGCCCTACAGAGCTAAATCATAATCATCAATGATACGCGAAAATGAGTGTAGACCGTTTTATAAAACGGTCTACATATCAATTCATATCCAATATAAATCAGTAGATATCAAATTATTGCTGAAGTTGATTTAATACATAAGGAAGAATTCCGCCTGCGTGGTAATAGGCAATTTCAATTTGCGTATCTATTCGATTGCGCAAACGGAACTCGATTTTTCGGCCGTCGGGTTTGAGGGCGACCGCTTCGTGGAGTCCGTGGACTGTTAATGGACCGGCACCACGAATGGAGATTTCTTCGGTGCCGTCGAGTCCGAGGCTTGCCGCGTTATGGTCATCGAGGAATTCCAAGGGCAGAATGCCCATTTCGACCAGGTTGGAACGGTGGATGCGTTCGAAGCTGGAGGCGATTACCGCGCGGACGCCCAAGAGCAGGGGGCCTTTGGCGGCCCAGTCGCGAGAGCTGCCGGCACCATACAGTTTGCCAGCGATGATGACGGCGGGGGTGCCTGATTGTTTATAGGCCATAGCAGCGTCGAAAATGGGCATTTTTTCGCCGGAGGGTTGATGGCGGGTCCAGCCGCCTTCGCGGGTGACCATTTGGTTGCGGAGGCGTACATTGGCAAAGGTGCCGCGCATCATGATTTCGTGGTTGCCGCGGCGGGCTCCATAGGAGTTGAAGTCCTTTGGCGCGATGCCGCACTCGGTGAGATATTTTGCGGCGGGGGATTCCTTGGCGATGTTGCCAGCGGGGGAAATGTGGTCGGTGGTGATGAAATCTCCAAGCAGGGCGAGGATGCGCGCATTGGAAATGTTCGGGGAGGGTGGTTCAACCGTCAGAAAGGGCGATTCCCGGATATAGGTGGAGTCTGGTTGCCAGTCAAATGTTGGGCCTTTGGCTATTTTAATATTATTCCATTCCGGAGTATATTGGTTAACATCGGAATATGTATTTGTATAGATGGTCGGATCGGTTGCGTTGGACATGAGGATGTCAAGTTCCGCCGGCTTGGGCCACAGGTCGCGCAAGAATACGGGCTGGCCGTCTTGACCTGTTCCGAGGGGCTCGTCGTCGAGATTGATGTCCACGCGTCCGGCGAGGGCAAAGGCCACGACAAGAGGCGGCGAGCACAGATAATTGGCCTTGCATAGGGGGTGTACCCGGCCTTCGAAATTGCGGTTGCCGGAAAGTACGGCGGCCACAACGAGGTCCTTTTGGGTAATAGCGGCGGCAACATCTTCGCGGAGGGGGCCGCTGTTGCCGATGCAGGGGCCGCAGCCATAGGCGGCGACGCCGAAGCCAATTTTTTCAAGTTCTTTGAGAAGCCCCGTGTTTTCCAGATAGGCGGTGACCACACGAGAGCCGGGGACGAGCGATGTTTTGACGTAGGAAGGGACGCGCAGGCCATGCGCGACGGCTTTGGCGGCCACGAGCCCGGCGGTCAACAGGAGCGCCGGATTGGATGTATTGGTGCAGGAGGAGATGGAGGCGAGAGCAATGGAACCATGTTTCATGGTGGAGCCATCGGGCAAGTCGGCCGTGGCGCTCAAATGGTCCGGGGCGATGCCATAGCCATCTTGAGCGGGTGCGGCGGGAAGGGCGTCGAGAAACCGTTGTTTGATGGCGCCAACGGGTTGGAAATCGTGCGGTCGCTTGGGGCCTGCGATGGCGGCAACCACGGTGGAGAGGTCCAATTCAATGACTTGCGAATATTGGGGTTCAGGGGCGCCGCGTTCCAAGAAGAGGCCTTGTTCGCGGGCGTACTGTTTGACGAGCGCGCAATGCTCGGGTGTGCGGCCGGTCATGCGCAGATAGGCGATGGTTTCGGCATCCATTGGGAAGAAGCCGGTAGTGGCACCGTATTCGGGGGCCATGTTGGCGAGGACGGAGCGGTCGGCCAGCGCAAGATGGCTCATGCCTTCGCCGAAGTATTCCACAAAGTGGCCGACCACATTGTGCTTGCGCAACAGTTGCGTGATGGTCAGGGCGAGGTCGGTGGCGGTGACGCCGGGGCGAAGCGCGCCGGTCAAGCGCACACCGGTGACGATGGGTGTGAGCAGGGAAATCGGCTGGCCGAGCATGGCGGCTTCGGCTTCAATGCCACCGACGCCCCAGCCCAGAACGCCCATTCCGTTAATCATGGGGGTATGGGAGTCGGTGCCCACGAGTGTATCGGGATAGGCCAGCAGGGAGCCGTCGCTTTGCGGTTCGGCGTGGACGGCGTCGGCGAGGTATTCCAGATTCACTTGGTGGCAAATGCCGACACCGGGAGGGATGATTCGCAATTTTTTAAACGCCTGTTGTCCCCAGCGAAGAAATTCATAGCGTTCGTGGTTGCGGCGGAACTCGATTTCCATATTGCGCGCGAGGGCATCGGGCTTTGCAGAACAATCAATTTGGACGGAGTGGTCCACGACCAAATCCACGCGCACTTGGGGTTCCACGCGGCTGGGGTCGCAACCACGCCGGATCATGGCGTCGCGCAAACTGGCCAAATCCACCACACAGGGAACGCCGGTCAAGTCTTGCAGGAGGACGCGGCTCGGCAGGAAAGGAAATTCCGAGGCATCTGTTGTGCCGGGCTCCCAGCGGGCCAGCGCGACGACATGGTCCCAGGAGTAAGCGGGATGGCCTTGATTGCGGACGACGGATTCGAGCAGAATCCGGATGACATAGGGCAGACTGGCGAGAGATTCGCCACGCAAGGATTCCAAAGCGGCCAGGCTGTGATAGGCCACGGTTTTGCCGTTGCTGGTGAACGTTTTCAAGGTGTCAATTGGTTTGGACATGAATACCTCTTTCGTGAATGTGAGCAGGTTTTGCGAATATCCATAACTCATATTTGGGGATCGGGCAAAGCCAGAATGAAAAATGGGCGATTTGTGGCTTGGCGGATGGGGGTACGGAGGAGTATGCTCGTTCGTCCTATGAAATCACGAAGATATTGGATGGTTGCCGGGGTTATCGCGTTACTGATGTTCAATGGGGGGGGCTGTTCCAATTCCAGTGCGTCCACGCGTGTGCTGGAAATCCGGAAAATTGATGGCCGCAAAGACCGGATGGAGCATTCGCGGATTGAGCATTTCCGGGCAAAACTGCCGGAAGAATATCGGTCGCGCAAGAATTTCGCCTGGGCGATGGTTGATATCCCCGGCCAGACCAAAACGGAATATTTCGCGCACAGCAGCATTCATAATTTGGAGGTGTTTTCGGAGGAAGTTGCGAATGAGATTCGGGACATTTCTCCGAGGCCGAAGCGGGGGAAGGCAAAATTCAAGGTCTTGTGCGTGAATCAGCGGAATGAGGTGGATGGCGAGGATTGCTGGCGGCGCGACGTGGACACGGAGTTCAAAATTCTGGAGGATTTGGCCTCGCGATTGCCCAGGCGTAAGGCTGCCGGCTCCGTTGTGCTGTATACGGATTTGTATCCCTGTGCCAGTTGCTGGAATGTGATTATGCAATTCATGGCGCGTTATCCCCAAGTGGAAATGCTTGTGCTGTATCGGATTCGCTGACATGAAAGCATCGAATTATTATGCATTGCGTTGCGCGGTGGTGGAGGCCTTCTGGGATGCGGTTGCCGGTGAAAAGTTGACGCTGGGGCAGGCGGCGGGGCGTTGTCTGGTGGAGTTCACCAGCGAGTTGGCGGGCCATGGGCGGGATGCGCTGGTTGTGTTGAGCGTTGTTCTTTCGCGTTTGGCGCGGTATGAGCCGACAGCTTTGCGGCGATTTGGGCCGGAACTGAAAAGAATGCAAGAAATTTCCGAGAAACCGGGTTGCTGGCGCGGGTTAGACGCTTCGGAGAAGGCGCGGATGCGCGAAGATGTGCGACTGGCGCTGGAAAAAGGCGCGGTCTGAGCAGAGGACTTTTTTGGGGGAGCCTCAGCCACTCATGGCGCGGCGGGGAAAGGGTCGGGCTCCGGGAGGGGGTAGTTGTTGACGGAGGCGGGCGGGGTATAAATGTGGCTCCAAGCGTCGTAGAGCTCAAACAGGATAGCTTTTTCCTTTTCCGTCCACAGGCTGCTGAATGCATGGGCGTGTTCGCGGGAGATCCAGCGGTGGGGATAGCTGGCGACGGCGTTATTGAAAATCTGGAGGGCGTCATCTTTTATATCGGCGGCCCAATAGGCGAGCGCCAGGCGGTAGTCTGCGGAGGCGGGGACTGATTTATCGAGTTCGGCCATTTGCTCCCATTGGCGGGCGGCTTCATCAGCGTCGCCCAGAATGAGCAGGGCCCGGCCGTAGTTGGCGCGGGCATCGGCGGAAGCGGGGGCGAGGCGGACGGCTTTGTCGAAGTCGCGCCGACAGGGTTTGGCATCGCCTTTCAAGGCGTAGAGCATGCCGCGCCATTGGAGCAGCGGGACATTGTCGGGGGAATGGGTCAATAGCCTTGAGTACAGGTCAATTTTTGAGCTGGAGGGGTGTATGGGCTGCTGGTCGGTGGCCGGTGGAAATTTGCGCGGCTGAAGCTTTATTTCGCGGTCGGGGGAATCGAGGGGCAGCCCGACGTCGTAGCAGGTGATATTCTGCCGATCAATCACCACTGCCTCCACGCCATCGCCGGAAGGGTTCAGTCTAAACATCCAGCGGGTTCCGCGACATCTCTCCCCGGTATCCATCAGCAACGTGCCAGTTGGAGTTATGAGTTGGAAGCCGATGGATGATGCGACGAGCAGGAGATTGCGGTCGGGACCAACCGGGAGGGCATAGCTACTGTGATGGGAAAAGCCTGTTGGGGCGGTTTGTTGCCAGCACAATTGTCCGTTTGTTGAGATGCATACCCATTGATAGTGTGTGCTACCGTATGTTCTGTTCGTTGGGGTTGATGAGGTGATGGGGTAAAACGTCCGATGTCCAAACACATAGCTCTGATCACCATCTTGAAGAAAAATATATTTAAATGAGAAGTACAGGTTCTTCTCCGATGAGATGCCGCTTGGCAATTCAATGGTGTGCGCCAAGGCACCGTTATCAGTCCGATAGACGAACAGTGTGTCATTGGAGGTCAGAACCACAAAGCGTTGAGGGATTGCCCAGTCTATTTGGTTCGGGAGGGTGTATTGCCGTGATCTGTAGCTGAGCTTTTGCGACCACTTCAGGCGGAAGTAGCGAGGGTCCAGAGGGCTTTCCTGGGAGTCTTGAGAAGAACGGGAGGCTTGGTGGGAAGGTGCGGGGGACTTGGTCGGGGATGTGACGGAGGTAGGGCGGCGAGGGGTAATTGGCAGGGTGAACACAAGCGTGGACTCGTCGGATTGGACGGGCCATTCGCGGCGAGGGGCTTGCGCCAGTTGTTGGGTGGTGAAGCGCTGAATGTAATTGTGATAGGGCGGGCTGGATTGCAAATTACCGCCGATGACGTAAACGTTGCGGCCCAGTTGCGCCAGAGCGGTATGACGCGCGGCTTTGTAACCGATATTCAGCAGCGACCAAGTTTTGGTTTTGAAGTCATAGACGGCAGTTCGGGCCAATTCGGCGTAGTCGCCGAACAGATAGAGTTGATTGCCCACGACGCAGGCGTGATGGGCGCTGGTTTTGACGGGCAACTTGGGCAGTTCGCTCCATTGATTCTTGGCGGGGTCATAGACCTGGAAATCGCGGATGGCGGAGGGATAGTCATAGCCACCGGGCGCATAGATTTTGCCTTTGTAGGCAACCACAATGCCTTCGCGCCGCCGGGGCATTTCCGCACCACGGCTCCAGGTTTCCGTTTTGAAATCAAAAATCTGGACATCTTGGAGGCGTGGCCCCACGTCTGTTTGGCCGCCGCCGATAATATAGAGTTTGTCGCCGACGACGGCGGCGCCGGCGCGCGAGGCGGGCACGAGCATATCGGGCAATTCGCGGACTGTGCCGGTTGCCGGATTGAATTCCTCGAATTTGGTGAGGTTGTTATAGTTGCTTTCTTCCGCGGACCAGCCGGTGCCGCCGGCGATATAGATTTTGCCGTCGTATTCGGCACCAAAAACGAAACGGCGGGGGAAGACGGAAGTGGGCAATTCTTTTGTCTTTTTGGTGCGCGCGGTGAATCTTTCAATGCTGCCGGTGATGCCATGTTCGGAATGGCCGCCCAGCACATAGACGGCGCTGCCGACTGCGGCCGCCAGCGCTCCGAAGCGCTTTGTTTTCAGCTCGGGCGCAGCTTTTCCGGGATCCATTTGCGCCAGAAAGCGTTCCAATGTTAATGCGATGACTGGATTGTCGGGTTCGATGCCGAGCGCCTTTCTTTGGATTTGAATGGCTTCGTTGGTATGGCCGCCGGCCCACAGGGCGCGGGCGTAGGTGTCGAGATAGCGCACATGTTTTCCATCGGTGGAATCCACGGCTTGTTTGGCCAGACGGGTGGCGTAGGGGATGTCGCGGTGTTGGATTCGCGCATCGGTCAAGATGGCGTTGGCGGCGAAATTTAAAATTGCGGGAGAGGTCAGCTTCAGGCTTTCAAATTGTTGTGACAGTTGGGCCGCCTGTTGTTTATCGCCGTTTTCGCCGACCGATTGGAGATACTTTTGGTGGATGTTGTAAGCTTCTGTGAGTTTTCTTTGGAGGTCATCGGATTCCGTTTGTTGTGGCGTCCATTTCGCCGGGTCAAAATCGCCTTTGGATATCTGGCTGAGAACGCCTTCCATCCCGCTGCGGGGATGTCCCATCCAAGCCACCTTGCCTTGGTGAATCACGAAAGCGGAGGGGATGCCCCGCCGACCGGCGGCTTGCATCCATTTTTTGCTCATGAATTCGTCGGTGTTGTCCATGGCTACGCGGTACTCCATTTGCGTGCCCATATTTTCCACGAAGGAGGAGACTTTATCTTCGAGGTTGTCGCCGCGTTCCCAGATATTCACGCCGATGAAGGTGACATTGGTGAATTGTTGCGCCAGTTTGGTCAGGTGGGGGATTGTGACGACGCAGGGACCGCACCAAGTGGCCCAGAACTCCACGACATAGGTTTGGGCGGGATTGAGTTCGGCGATGGGTTCGCCTTTTATCCATTTCCCTACGTTCAGCTCGGGAGCTGGCGCGCCGACGACCAGCGCTTCGGTCGCGGACTCGTTGTCGGGCGGGGGTGTGCTGGAAAGGGCGTGATAGGTTGGGGCGCAAGCAAGCGCAAGGGTGAGCAACAGCAAAAAGGCAACCGGCTTTTTCATCATCGAACATCCTTTCTGAGGTCGTGCGCTCCAGCACCGGACCCCATGTTTATTGTATATAAGGATTTTCACGCTAATTTAGCAAGGCTCAAGAGCGCATGCGGCAATTGGGGCGTTAAAAGGGCTTTTTTGCGAAAAAACGCGCATTGCTGTGTCAGGGGGCGATTTGTCGCAGAGAAGATGTGAAAAATTGTCGCAATTTGTGAAAACGGGCTCGTTTTCTTGCATTTTTGGGTCATTTTTCGTAAAAATAGAGAGTTATTAGGCGAGAAATACGAAGAAACGGCGGGAATGGCATATTTTCTGCTTAAAATAGCCGGTAAAAGGATTTTTGGCCAAAAAAGGGAGCAAAAGTGAGGTTATGCGATGATAACTGTTGAAAACTTGGTGAAAAAGTTCGGGCTGCGCACGGCGGTGGATGATATTTCATTTCAAGTGGAAAAAGGGGGCGTTTTGGGCTTTTTGGGGCCTAACGGGGCCGGAAAAACGACGACGATTCGCATGTTGGCCGGTTATCTTCCGCCAACGTCCGGGAAGATAGACATTAATGGGATTGATGTGGTTGCGGATCCGGTTCGCGCCCAAAAACAGATGGGTTACATGCCCGAACATACGCCGCTGTATGATGAGATGACCGTGCGCGACTTTTTGCGGTTTTTGGCCGAGGTTCGCGGTTTTTCGGGTAAAGAGCGCAATCAGCGCGTGGATGGCATTCTGGAAGCGTGCATGCTGAGGGGTGTGCAGCACCAGATTATTGACACACTTTCGAAGGGGTATCGGCGGCGCACGTCGCTGGCGCAGGCGTTGTTGCATGATCCGGAGGTGCTGCTGCTGGATGAGCCGACCGAGGGTCTTGATCCCAACCAAAAGCAGGTGGTGCGCGACATGATTGTTTCCATGGCGCAGGATAAAATCATTTTGCTTTCCACCCATGTGCTGGAAGAGGTGGATGCGCTTTGTTCGCGGATTATGGTGATTAGCGAGGGCCGCTTGAAGGCGGATGGGCGACCGGCGGACCTGAAAAAACGCAGCCGCGATTACAACGTGCTCACGGTGGAGTTGCTCGCGCCGGCGGCGGAAGCTACGGCCGCGTTTCAGGCGATTCCGGATGTGGCCGAGGTGCAAACGGTGGCTGTCGAAGGGCCGAAATCAACGTTGCGGCTCATTCCGCGCGACAAGCAGGCGCTGGCGGTTCACGCGATTGAAGTGGCCGCGCATAACAAGTGGATGGTGACGGAAATCCGCGCGGAGCCGGGGCGGTTGGACGATGTGTTCCGGCAAATCACGACGACGGCGGATGTCGTGAAGCAAACAGCATAAGAGTGGAAAGGAGTGACCCCTTCATGGATTTGATTCGACATAGTTGGGCGGTGGCCAAGCGCGAATGGAGTTCCTATTTCCAGTCGCCGGTGGCGTACATTTTTATCATAATTTTCCTGGTGCTGGCGGGGTTCTTCACGTTTTCCGTCGGCGGCTTCTATGAGGCCGGGCAGGCGGATTTGCGCGGGTTCTTTTTCTGGCATCCGTGGCTGTATCTGATTCTGGTGCCGGCTGTCGCGATGCGGCTGTGGGCGGAGGAGCGCCGGATGGGCACCATTGAGTTGCTCTTCACCGTGGCTATCACGCCTACGCAGGCGATTATCGGCAAGATGATTGCGGCGTGGGGCTTTTTGACGCTGGCGCTGGCGCTGACGTTTCCGATTCCGTTGACGGCGGCTTGGCTGGGGCAACCAGATTGGGGCGTGATTGTGGCGGGCTATGTCGCGAGTTTTCTGCTGGCCGGCGCGTATTTATCGGTGGGGATGTTCACGTCCGCGCTGACGCGTAATCAGGTGATTAGTTTTGTGCTGGCGGTGGGCTTGGGGCTGTTCCTGATTTTGGCGGGTTTTCAGCCGGTGACGGAGTTGCTTTCGCAATGGGCGCCGAATTGGCTAGTGCGGACGGTGGCGGCCTTCAGTTTCATCCCGCACTTTGAGGCGATGCAGCGCGGCGTGCTGGACCTGCGCGATGTCATCTATTTTGCCAGCGTAATCGGCTTCATGTTGTTTCTGACGCAACTGGTGCTGCAAAATCGGACGGGCCGCTGAGGCGCGTGCGAGAAATTGGGAACGAGGTTATGAGTATGAAAACAACGACTTCCAAATGGTTCACCGGCGTCATTGGCGCGCTGGTGGTGCTGGGTATTGTGATTGCGGTGAATCTGCTGTTTTCGGGCGTGCGCTTGCGCAAGGATTTGACCGAGGAAAAGCAATACACGCTTTCGGAGGGAACCGCGACGATGTTGCAGGAGTTGCAACGGCCGGTGACGCTCAAGTTTTATGTGTCCAAAAGCAACCCCAATCTGCCCATGCCGCTGAAGAATTATGTGCAACGCGTCATAGATTTCATGCGGGAATTGGCGGATCGCAGCGGCGGCAACGTGATTTTTGAAACGTGGGACCCGCAGCCGGATTCGGATGCCGAAGAATGGGCGCAGCGTTATGGACTGATGCCGCAAGCCACGGGTGGGATTGGCGCCGTTCCGGATTTATATCTGGGGCTGGTGGCGGTGGCGGGCACGCGGGAAGCGGCAATTCCTTTTTTGGACCCTTCCGCCGAACCGCAACTGGAATATCTGGTGGTGCGGATGATTCATGAGGTCACGCGTAGCGGGTCGGCAAAGCTCGGAGTGCTGAGCACCCTGCCGGTGCTTGGCGCGGCGGCCAATCCGTTCATGCAACAAGCGTCGGGGGAGGATTGGCTTTTTGTGAGCGAACTGAAAAAACAATATGCGGTTCAGCCTGTCATGCCTGAGGCGGAAAGCATCCCCGAAGACCTCGACGCTCTGATTTTGGTGCATCCGCATGGTTTGAGCGAGCGCACCTTGTTTGCGATTGACCAATTCCTGCTCAAGGGCGGGCGGCTCATCGCTTATGTGGACCCCATGTGCATCAGCACGGAGAAGAATCTTCAGGCCGGGGAAATGCCGCAACCGTCATCTGACATCAATCGTCTTTCCGGCGCGTGGGGCATCACGATGGATGCCCAGACCATTGTGGCCGATGTGGCCGCGGCCACGCCGATTAATCTTGGCGATGGCCGGGCTGAACGTTTGCCGGCCTGGCTCACGCTGCGCGGGAAGGATAATCTCGACCGCAAAGAAATTGTGACCGCGCCTTTGGATAACGTGATGTTGCCGTTTGCCGGGGCGTTTGTCGGCGAACCCGTAGAGGGACTGACGATGACGGTGCTGGCGCAAGGTTCGTCGGATGCCGTGATGATTAACGCCTATCAGGCGCGGAATCCGGCCATGATGAGCACGCGCGGCGGGGCACCGGCGCCAGATGCCCGGTTGGCGGTTCGCTTGAGCGGCAGCTTCCCAACGGCCTTCCCGGACGGGCCGTCGGCGGCGGAAGGCGAGACCAATGAACCGCCGACAACCGTGGACAACTGGTTGAAAGTCAGCGAAAAGGAAAGCAGCGTGGTGTTGATTAGCGACGCCGATTTGCTGTCCAATGATTTTTCCGCGCGGGGCATGAATATCTTTGGGCAAATTCTCTATCAGCCGTTTAATGACAACTTGAACTTCACGCTGAATCTGCTGGAACAAATGACCGGCAATCCGGCGTTGATTGGTCTGCGCAGTCGGGGGCGTTTTGACCGCCCGTTTGAGCGGGTGCTGGCACTGGAGCGAACCGCACAAGAGCGTTGGCAGGAGCAGGAAGAGCTGTTGCAGCAAAAACTGATGGATACCCAGCGGCGCATCAATGATTTGCAAGCGTTGAAGGAGCAGGATCAGCAACTCGTGTTGAGCGCGGCGCAAAAAGCGGAAATCGAAAAGTTCCGTCAGGAGCGTTTTGAAATTCAACGCCAGTTAAAGGATGTTCGCAAAAACTTGCGGCGCAGCATTGAGAGTTTGGGGCTGCGACTGAAGGTTCTCAACATGGCCGCGGTGCCGGCATTGGTGGCGATTTTTGGCATTGTCTACGGTTGGCGGCGGCGAACCCGCGCAGCGGGATAAAATAGAATTGGAGGCAATCTATGTCTAAAAAAACACTATTTTTATTGGTCATTCTGTTGGTGTTATTGCTCGGCGTGTGGAAATTCCATTCGCGTCTGCCGGCCGCGCCGGGCTCCGTTGCGGCGGAAGGCGATGGAACGTTGTTGGGGACGGTGGACATGAGTACGGTGACCGCCATCACTTTGGAAGGGGTGGGCGCGACCACCCATCTGGCCAGGGTGGAGGGCGATTGGTGCGTGGCCGAAAAGGATGATTATCCAGCCGATTTTGACCGCTTGCGCGAACTGATTCGTTCCATTGACGACACGGAAGCCGGGCAGGTGATTCCCGCCGGAACGGAGCACCTTGCGGAATTTGGATTGGTCGGCGATGAGACCTCAACGCCGACTCGAGTGACGATGCAACACGCGGCGGGGCAAACGGTGTTGCTCATCGGCGACCGGCGCGCGCCCAATCCTTCCGAGCCCTATTGGGGGCGAGTTCCGGGCCGCTATGTGCGTGTGGATGAAGGCCCGGTGCGCTTGTTGAAGGAGGACATCCGCATGGCGGAAGCCGACCCGGATGGGTGGTGGGATCGCAGTTTGCTCAAACTGGTTGCGGAGGATATTCAGCGGATTGACGTGGCGACCGGGATTGAAACCTACGCTATTGAGCGCGGTGAAGATCAGGTTTTGCAATGGGCGGATGACGACGAAGGCGAAGAGATGGATAGCAACGCGGTTAATCGAATTTTTGGCGCGTTGCGGGGGCTTCGGGCCGACGCCATTCTTCCCAAAGATGCCGAGTTTGAAGGCGTCAGCCATCTGGATGCGCGTGTTGCGGGGGTGACGTACTCCCTGCATATTGGCGAGGCTCGCTCCGAGCATAACCGCGCCCGGCCTATCCAAATTACGGTCACGGCAGCGGATGACGTTGCGCCCGATGTGGCGGCCGACGCGGTACGGCAATCCAAGCTGCTAACGGGGAACACGTACTTAATCCCGTCCTATCAGGCCGACCAGCTCTTGCCGGCGAAGAGCACTTTGATTCCGCCGCCGCCTGCCTCCGAGCCGCCTGTGCCGGTGGAAGAAGAAGTTGTTGGCGGGACAGAAGAAGGAGAAGAGGCCGAAGCCCTTGATGCTACCGACGCCGAAGTCGAAGAGGCGCCAGCAGAAGCGGAAGAAGCCGCTGATACTGAAGAAGCTACTGACGCTTCGTAATCGGGCAGTCGGCGGAAAATACTGCAAAAGTGTGTGGGCCTTGGTAGGATGCCCCAATGAATAAACCTACTTTATTGATTTTGGCTGCCGGGATGGGCAGCCGTTATGGCGGACTCAAGCAACTGGACCCCGTGGGGCCCAGCGGCGAAATCGTGCTGGATTACTCCATTTATGACGCGTTGCGGGCGGGCTTCGGTCGGGTGGTATTTGTGATTCGCCGGGAAATGGAAGCCGCGTTCCGCGAGCAAGTGGGCGCCAAATGGGAACCGTGCGTGCCGTGTGTTTATGTCTTTCAGGATTTGCACGATGTGCCGGCCGGGTTTTCGGTTCCGCCCGACCGCGCCAAGCCTTGGGGGACGGCTCATGCCATTCGCGCCGGGCGGCACGTTATTGCCGAGCCTTTTGCCGCTATCAACGCGGACGACTTTTACGGGGCGGATTCGTTTCGGAGGCTGGCCGACTTTTTGTCGAAGCCGGATTGCCCTCATGCCCATTGCATGGTGGCGTTTCGTCTGGGGCAGACACTTTCCGAGCATGGCAGTGTGAGCCGAGGCGTATGCTTGCGTGGCGCGGATGGGTTGCTGACCGGCATTCGGGAACACACAAAAATCAGTCGCCATGCCGATGGGACATTGTGGGATGAACCGCCCGGCGGGGAAGCAATCGCGTTGACAGGCGAAGAACCTGTCTCCATGAATTGCTGGGGGTTCAAGCCTTCGCTCTTCGAGGAACTGGAACGCTCCTTTGCTGAGTTTTTGCGCGGGGTGGGGGATGAGGCCGCCCGGACAGAGTTTACAATTCCCGCCGTCGTGGATGGGTTGATCCGCGCGAAACGCGGAACGGTGGCCGTGTTGGAAACGTCATCGCGCTGGTTTGGGGTGACGTATCGCGAGGACAAGGCCGCCGTGCAGAAATCCATTCAAGCGCTGGTGGCCAGCGGCGAATATCCGGCGCAGTTGAAATAGCATGCCGGGACACACGCGGGGGATTAGCCCAGCGCGACATCCAGTATCATCATGAGGGTAAAGCCGAGCATGGCTCCGAGCGTGGCCGTGTCGTTATGCCCGCCACTTTGTGCTTCAGGGATGGCATCCTCCACAACCACGAAAATCATGGCGCCGGCGGCAAATGCCAGCGTGTAGGGCAACAGCGGGCGTGCGGCCACCACCGCAAAAGCGCCGAGAACACCAGCGAGGGGCTCCACCATGCCCGAAAATTGGCCGTACATGAAACCTTTGAAGCGGGACAGCCCCGACCGCTGCAGGGGCATGGCCACGGCCAAGCCTTCCGGCAAATTTTGAATGCCAATGCCCAGGGCCAAGGCGATGGCGCCGGAAACGCTGTAGGCCGAATCGCCGATGGCCGCGGCGCCAAAGGCCACCCCGACGGCCATCCCTTCCGGAATGTTATGCAAGGTGATGGCTGTGACCAGCAGGATGCTACGCTTCCAGTGGCTGGTCCGTCCTTCCGGCACATCCGCGTGAACGTGCAAGTGCGGCAGAATGATGTCCACCAGGCGAAGAAACGCGCCGCCCAGCAAGAACCCAACCGCAGCAGGGAACCACGACCATTGGCCGAGATGAGCGGACAGTTCAATGGATGGAATCAACAGCGACCAGCAACTTGCCGCAATCATGACGCCGGCGGCAAAACCCAACATGCCATCTTGAAACTTGCGGCTGGGCTGGCGCGATAAAAAGATGGCCGCGGCGCCCACGGCGGTCATGAACCATGTGAAAAGCGTGCCGAAGAGAGCCTGAATGGCCGGCGGGTATTGTTGAATCCAATCTAGAATGGCTGACATGGAGATTGGTTATTTCGGCTCAAACTGATTCGTGCGCAACAGGACCAGTGTGCAGGCGCGGACGACGGCAATGCCGGCTTGGGAGAGTTGCTCCTCCAATGCAGGATTCTCGGTGCCGGGATTGAAAATCACGCGCTCGGGTTTGGCCGCCACAATTGCATCGGCCAGCCCGGCGGAGATGCTGGGGGAGAGATAAAGCGTGATTGTATGCAGCGGCTCGGGGACATCGCTCAGCTTTTTGAAAACACGATGGCCTTCGATTTCATCAATGGCCGGATGAATGGGGAAAACAGTGTGCCCCTGTTGCGCAAGCAGAATGACTGCTTGGTGGCTATAGCGTTCCGGTTTGTTACTGGCTCCGAGAATGGCAACGTTCATGGGCAACTCCCTTCGGTTCCTTGTAAAGATAGACCATAATTCCCCTTCTGCAAGATTCTTGCGTTCTGAGGAGATGACTTGTGAAATCAGCCAGGCGTGCGCATTTCAAATAAAATGGCCTGATGCTTTACAAAGATGGCAAGATTAAGGTAGATTCCAGCCTGTTTCGAACCCTCTATTTCAGGAGACAGGAGTGATGATGAAAAAAACAATTGGCTTGATCGGTGTGGTTGTGATGTGCGCCGGTGTGGCGTTTGGTGGTATGATTTCAGAAGATCCCGGCGAATTGGCGATCGTAGGGCAGGGTAGTCTGGATGCCGGCTTGGGCGACTACGAGCTGTTTTCCACCACCTATGGCGCGCAAATTTCTTATCGCGAATGGTTCCGGTTCCCGTGGGCCGTCGGTCTGAATCTGGGCGTGGCCCAATGGGATGTGGATCACAAGGCGCATGCTCTCAAGTATGACAAACTGACCAATTATCGCGGCGATGTCTTGACCGTGCCGATTGGCGCGGCCCTGTATTTCAATCTGATGAATTGGGACAATTGGAACGTAATTCTGGAAGCCGGGCTGCAATATGTGTTCGTGGATTCCAATATGAGCGTGTTCAATAATGAAGAAGGCGCAAATCGTCGGGAATCGGTCAGTATTGACAATGCGGTGGTCTGGAACGTCGGCGCTGAATACAACTATATGCTGACCGAAAATATGTTTGTGCTGGCAGGTTTGGGCTACCAAAATGATGTGATGGCCGCCAAAACCAAGCACGCCGGTCTTTCCATGCACAAGACTTCTTTCGAGAACATTTATCTGCGGCTTGGCGTTCAGTTCCTGTTTTAATTCGGGGCAGGCGAGACCGTTCTGTTATCAGGCGAGGTTGTCGGCATCGTTCTGTGCCGACCGAGGCACATCCCGAGCTCTGTTTGAGGATGTGCCTTTTCTTTTTACGGATGAGCGAGTCCAATCATGAAGCGCTGTTATTTAGCATCTGAAAACTGGCAGGAAGGTTCTGCTTTTCTGAGCGAAGCCGAGTCGCGGCATCTTGTCGGGGTGTTGCGTGCTCGCGCGGGCGAACGAATTGAGGTGCTGGATGGGGCCGGGCGTGTCGGCACGGCGGAAATCCTGGAGCCGAATGCAAAACGCACCGAGGTGCGGATTCTATCCCAAACCACAATGGAGCCACAGGTTCCCCGCCGCATTTTGGCCCAGGCCCTTGTCCGCGAGCAACAGATGGACAGCCTCATTCAAAAGGCGGTTGAGTTGGGTGTCCACGAAATCTGGCCGTTACAAACGGATCATGCGGTTGTAAAAATCCGTCCGGCTGACGTGGCCAAGAAATCCGCCCGCTGGCAGGCTATTGCATTGTCGTCTTGCAAACAAAGCGGGAATCCCTGGTTGCCCATCATTGCGCCCGTGCGAAAGCTCACGGATGCTCTGGTTGATTTACGGGAGGCGAGGGGAGCGGCCTGTTTCGGCGCCCTGCAGCCGGGAGCGTTGCCATTGCCAACGTATTTTGGCCGGTTGCGTCAGGAAAATTGTCCGCAAGTGACGATGTTTATTGGTCCGGAGGGCGATTTCAGCGCCACGGAAGTCGCGGCGCTATTGGCTGCCGGCGTTCAGCCGGTCACCTTCGGACAGCGTGTTCTCCGCGCGGAGACCGCGGCTCTTTTCATTTTGGCCGCGCTTGAGTATGCTTGGATGAGTTAGCTTGTTTGGAACAATGGCCCCAAAAGTCACAAGAACGAAATCAGTACGAACATGAAACGCACGGATATAGCCAGTTCGCATACATGGGCGATTAGCCGCTTGGAGACGCCCGTGGAGTACCCGCCTTTATCGGCGGCTCCATATCCACCGGGGGAAGCCTACCCGGAGTTGGCGAGCATCCCCGAGGGTGGAGCAAATCCGATATTCGCCTTGGTTCGAGATGTCTTGCGGGGCATGGGTCTGGATGCCGAACGCTTCGGCACACCTGACTGGAATCCGCTGGGGGATTTGGTGAAGCCGGGCGGGAGCATTGTTGTCAAACCCAACTGGGTTTTACACCTCAATCAGGGCACCGGCGGGATGGACTGCATGATTACGCATCCTTCCGTGTTGCGGGCGGTGCTGGAGTATGTCTTTCTGACCCGCCCCGCCGAGGTGGTTTTAGGCGACGCTCCACTTCAAGGGTGCGACTTCGAGAAAATGTTGGATTTTGGCGGGATGCGTGCTGTCATTGCCGAATTCCAAAATCGCCAGTTGCCGCTAGTGGTTCGTGATTTCCGGCGAACCATCCTGCGTCGGGAAGGCGGGCTTGGGCACGTCGCTGAAAACTTGCGTCCGGAAAGCGAATATGTGTTGACGGATTTAGGTCCCGATAGCCTGCTGGAGCCCATTTCCAAGGACTGGAGAAAATTTCGCGTGACCATGTACGATCCGCGTTTGATGTGGCGTCATCATCGTCCCGGACGGCACCGCTACCTCGTGGCGCGCGAAATTATGGAAGCGGATTTAGTGGTTAATGTTCCCAAGTTAAAAGCTCATAAAAAGGCCGGCATCACCTGTTGCTTGAAAAACCTGATTGGCATCAACGGAAATAAGGAATATCTGCCACATCACCGCAAGGGTGCGGCGGGCGATGACACGGGTGATAATTACGAGCGCCCCTTCTGGCAAATGAAGCTGGCAGAGCACCTGCTGGATATTGCCAATGTGATTCGAAAGTGTGCGCGAATCTATCGCTTGTTTAACAAGGTGGTTTGGCGATTGATGCACTATGCCAAGCAACAAGACCCTACGATACAGATTGAGGGCAGTTGGCATGGCAATGACACTATTTGGCGCACCTGCCTGGATTTGAATCGAGCGTTGCTATACTCCAATCGCGAAGGCGTGTTGCAGGAGGAATGCCAGCGTCAGGAAATATCCATTGTGGACGCCGTGATTACGGGGCAGGGCGAAGGACCTTTGGCACCGGACCCGCTGGAGACCGGGGCGATCTATGCCGCGCATAATCCGGCGGTTGGCGACTATGTGGGCGCGGCTCTGCTGCGCTTTGATGCGCAGAACATCCCGCTCTTGCGTCATGCTTGTGCCCCCATGCGCTGGCGTATTTGTGAAGCGCCGCCCGCAATCCCCGACTTTTCCCCTCCTTTCCCCGCCGCCCGCGCCCCCCAAGGCTGGGCGGGACACATTGAACAGCATAGCGTCGGAACAAAACCATGACGGCTGACGCAAAGACCATGCCATCCCGTTTGTGGTGGCGTCTACTGTATGCATGTGGACTGGCCTATTTGGCCTTGCTGCCCGCTTTCTATAAAACAACCAATTTAGATACCCGCTTCGCCATGCGGTGGAATGGAACAGACTATTTCAGCATCTTAATGGCGGTGGGAGGATTCGCCTTGGCAATATGGGTGCTCTATGGCTTGGTTGATGAAGTGATTCGGCGCCTGCCGCATCGGGAATGCCTGAGCGCGGGGTTCCGTTGGGTGTGTGGAATCGTCGTGTGTTATCTCTGCTTGCGTTCCTTCCGCATGATTCTGGAAATGTCCGGTTCTGGCGCTTGGCTGGAAACAATATTGCGAATTCGCCCGATCCGTTATGGACTTTATCTGGGGTTGCCGGTCGTTTTGGGATTGATACTGCGGAACCGCTTCAAGGTAGTGGCCCGTCGTCTATGCGTGTTTGGAGCCATTTTGGGGGCACTTTTTGTTGTAACGGCCGCGACTTATCACCGTTTTGAAGTTGCGCGCCAGAACGAGCCTTTGCCCGAGAGCGGAGCCGAACTTGGCCAAGCCGGTGGATCCATGTTCCTACTCATTTTCGATGAATGCGCCTATCCCCGGGTCTTCCCCCAAGATGCCTTGCGCGAGGACATGCCGAATTTCCGGGCATTTGGGGCGTGCGCCACGATTTATCGCCGATGCTATTCTGAAGGCTCCGAGACGCCCCTTTCCATTCCGCGACTTCTGCTAAAAGACGACTCTCCCTTGCGTGCCACCGATGCCCGGCGCCTGATGCGAGATGTGTCCGGCGGAAAATTGAAACCCGGAGCGTCGCTTTTCACGGACGCCACCAATTTCTTCCGTGCGGTCACGGGGCTCCACTTGGATTATGAACAGTTAGTGGGGGATGACGTCGAGTATGTCTCGACCTCCATATTCCGGTCCCGCATGCCGTTCTTTGAAAAAGTGATGCGCGTGTGGCTAGATGCATTTCCCGTTCTGGGCCGCGTGATTGAGCGCCCCATTTTGGCCGAAACAGGCATGTTCATTGAGTCCGTTCAAGAATCCGAACGATTGCTGGCGGCATTGGCGGCACGGACGGCGAAGGAACCGGTTTTCGCCGTATGCCATCTTGCACTACCCCATTATCCATTCGTGTGGGATGCCCGAGGACTGCTGGAGGAGCGCGCGGGCCGGCCGATTCATGAATTAACGAAACAGGTCGAAGGCTATGAGGGGAATTTGCGCTACATGGATGCTGTATTCGGCCGTTTCCTCGACCAACTGCGAGAGGTGGATCAATTTGATGATTCGCTGTTGATCGTGACATCCGACCACGCTTGGCGCGAGGATCCGGCGTTACCGCCCTACGACCTGTCCGCCGCCGACGGCGAGCCATTCAGCGCTTATAAGCACGTACCCTTGTGGATCAAGGCTCCCGGACAGACCGTGGGTGAAGTGGTGGACAGGCCGATTCACCTGCGAGCGTTACAACCCTTGGTGTCCCGTTGGATTGCCGGCGAACCGGTCTCGTCGGTCTTGGAGTAGGCGGGCCGTGTTGCGTAAGGAAAGCTATCGCCGGGGAAGCGTGAAATCCACGTTGCTGCAAGTCGTGGCGCAAGGCTTGGCGTTTGTGTTCAACATGGTGATGGCGGCTTGTTTTGGTGCCATCGTTGCAACAGACGTTTTCAACTACTGTGTCACCACTTTCACGATGGTGGCGGGGTTCATGCTGGCATTGGATACAGCGGTGCTGATTCCGGAAGCCATGCGACGACGGATTCAGGAGTCGGAAGAGTCTTCCATGCAGTTCCTGAATTTCTTCATGGCTTTGTTTTTGCTCGTCACGGGCGTTATTTCAGCGTTAGCTATGTGGCAACCCATTGGTTTCCTGACGGCGATTTCACAATTTGATCCTGCGGCCCTAGCCGCCAACCGGGAAATTATCTTATGGGTCATCCCGGTATTTGCCCTGCAGTTGCTGGCGCAATATACCAATAGTATTCTGGTGTCCTATAAGTTCTTTTCGCTGCCGGCGATGTGGGGTGTCTTCTCCCGTGTGCTGAACATTGTCTATGTCCTGTGCTTCTATCGCCGATTGGGTGTGGTGGCCTTGGCACAATCCCTCATTCTGGGCTTGCTCCTTCAGGTGGGCGTGGCATTTTGGCTGATGCGTCGGCATTTGGGATGGAAGTTCCGCTTCCGCTGGCCGTGCATCCACCTGTCCGTTTGGCGCAACATTGCCTATACGGAGTTGGGGGTGCTCGTGGTGACGTTGGCTCTCTTTTCGCCAGTTCTGATGGCGTCGGCTGCGCCGGAAGGATTTGTGACAGCCATGAACTATGCGCTGAAACTATCGCAAGTTCCCGAGTACTTGTTGAGCACACAGATCACTCTTATCGTGGGGATCAAACTTAACGAACTGGCATCGAAACGTGACGGTATTGAGTTCGGTCGGTTTTATGAGCGCATGGCGGGCTTTATGTTCTGGTGCTGCACGCCTCTAACCTTTATTCTATATGCGGCGGCGCCGGATGGGCTACGGATTTTGCTCTTGCGGGGGGCCTACACAGAGGAAGCGCTTCAAATCACCGTTGCCTTATTTCAGGGTCTAATTGTGGCATTCCCGGCCATCATTTACAATGCACTGTTGTTGCAAGCGTTGGCGGCGCGGCAAAAGGTCTTGATGCGCAACGTGATGGACATAACGATGTGTTCAACGATCTTTGTCGGGCTCTGGGTACTCGTTCCCCGCGTAGGGCTTTTGAATTTCCCATGGATCAAGACGGGCTGTATGTATGGGGTTCATTTCTTGTGGATGTTGGCGACGCGGCACCGGATGCCCAATGTGCGTTTGGCATCCATATATAACAGGATGGTGCTTAACGTCATCCTTAATGTCGGCATCTTAATCGTCTGTCTGGCTATCCTGCCACTGATGCAGGATTGGTCGGCTTGGCTGCGTTTAGCGGCCTTAGTCGTCTTGTACGCTCTGCTGTGGGGAGGTTTGCAACAGTTTTGGAAATGGGACCCGTCTGCATGGAACTATGCCCACTCTCTGCTGAAAAGTGGCTTGCGTCATCTGTTCGGGAGGCAACCGTCGCACCCCGCCTGTGGATAGGAGAAAGGATTGAGACAATGAACATTTTGTTTCTGACCCGGACCGATCCCAATCGCGTGGCCATTGGCGGCGAGCAGCGAACCCATCTTCTACACAAGGCGCTACAATCCTGCGGGACCGTTTATACGGCCATTCCCGTTTTCCGCCAAATGCAGGTTCGGACGGAAGCTGATCGCCGTATCGCCTGGGTTTATCTGGAGAGACGCGGGTCGCTTTTGTGGCTGGCGAGAAATTTTTGTCTGCGGTTCATGCCTTGGATTGCCCTGCCTTCTTCCAAGCCCTTTCGCCCCCCCGCTGAATGGGCGGGGATTCGTTTTGATGCCGTTGTGGCGCGTCATGCCAGCCTTGCCGCCTATTTCCAAGCATGGACTATCGCGCCTCTTTTTGTGGATGCGGATGACCTGCCGGTCGAGTGGTTTGACACCCTTTCGCGCAGCAAGGGGCTGGGTTGTCTGAACCGCCTGTGGGGTGCTCTGGTTCGCAAATGGTCCGATCGAGTATTCAGCCGTGCCATCCATGTCTGGGTGTCCCGGCCCGATCAGATTGCTATGCTCTCCGCTTGCAAGTCTTCATCCGTGTTGCCGAATATCCCCTTGCGTTCCGGAGATGCACTACCGGTGACCAACGGGCAGGAAGCCATGTTGTTGACGGTGGGGTCTCTATTTCATCCCCCAAATTATCTGGGGATTCAACGATTTTTGGACGAAAGCTGGCCGACGATCCATCGTGCTTTCCCTGATCTCCACTATGTCATTGTGGGAGGGAATTGCCCGGCGAAATATGCTGTCCGCTGGAAACAAGTTGCAGGCGTAGAGGTTGCTGGTTACGTAGAGGATTTGGCCGCCTACTATCAACGTGCGCTCTGTACGGCGGCTCCGGTTTTTCAGGGATCCGGAACTTGCATTAAAGTGCTTGAATCGCTCGCCATGGGGCGCGGCTGTTTAGGGCCAGCGTTTGCCATGCGGGGGGTACCTGTTGCCGATCAGGTGGCGGAGAACGGGATATTCGTCTGTGAAACCGCGGAAGATTATGTTCGCGCCTTGGGCCGACTGATGGACATTCCCTTCCGGCGGGCTCTTGCAGCGCGTGCGTGGTCTTTTGTCCGTACACGCTGGAACCAGGAGGCAATCGAAAGGGAATTGGCTTCTACATTTGCACAAGTCAAATGGATGAAAGATGGATAGCTGTCGCAGGACCCCTCAGATTTGTCTGTGGGGTGATCCATCTATTTGTGGAATTATCCCTATCCTGCTTTTTAGGACATTAACGTTGCATTTGCCTTGGAATTGAATACACTGACCCACCGTTTTCATGAAGCCGCAACTTACTCATTTCCCGACCAGTCGCCGTACCGCCTATCAATTCCCGATTTATCGTTGGATGGGCTGGTTGGCGGTGGGTGGATTTGCCATCGGTCTGACGGCCATGTTTTTTATATCCGGGATGTTTGGCGTTCCAGCTCCACTGGGATGGGCCACTCTCGTGATTCTGTTTAGCTTGGGGGCCTTATTGCTGGATCGGCCCAAGCTCCTGCTGAACTGCATGTTGATATACTTTTTGATGATGCCGGGAAATCGCTTGTTTGGCATACTGGCATTGCCGTTGCCAAGCTTTCTCGACGAGCTGTTTTTCATACCTTTCATTGCCGTGATCGTCATGAACTGGATTCAGCGGAGACAGGTGCAAGGGGGCGGGTGGTTCCCTCTCATTTTTGGTCTGATTGCTACGTTAAGTTGGTTTGTAAATGGCCGGTTATCTCCCTTCACTTTTGTGCGGGCCACGCTCATCATGTTGAAGCCTTTCATCATCTGGTATTACTGTCGTTTGACTGCGACATTTGAAAGCGAAGCCCCTATTCGACGGTGGCTATGGTTTGCATTTATCTTCGCCGCCATCCAATTTCCCTACAATTGCATTTGGCAAGGAGCGCCCTGGCCGAAAATCCATGCGGATTACAGCGGAGGCATGTTTGGTCCCGGGGCGGGTGGGCATTTGATTGGCTATTTAAGTATGTACGCCCTCATCCTCATGGCGGGTTGGTGGGTGGGCGAAGGCCATCATTCGAGGCGAAGAATAAAAGGCTGGGCGTTGTTTTTACTGCTAGTCATTAGTTATGATTTAATTTTCATGACAGACACAAAACATGCCTTGGTTATAGCCCCTTTCGCGTTGATCCCTTTTATGTATCATCCCCGCGTTTCGATGCGCCTGAAAACAATCCTTGGGATTTCGGGCTTGCTGTTCATGGTGACCGCCGTATTCTATCTATGGCTGTTCATGGGTTCGTTGAACCTGCGGCCACACCTTGACAGAATGCTGAACTCCCCCAAAGGAGACGTGATGGCGGCGGTAACCGTTGATTTCAAATATCTGGTTCCTTATCCTTTTCTTGGAGCGGGGCCCGGCCGGTTTGGTTCTTCTTTAAGTGTGGATGACGCCACGCCCCTAGCTCGACGCTACATCCTTCCCATTATGGACGAGCGGCGGCGCTATTTTATGTCCGCCGGTGCGACGGGCTTCCGAACAGGGGGGTCGCAACTGGTGTGGCCACAATCAGATTTTTTCACTTTGATGGGCGAATATGGCTGGGCGGGTACTCTTGTATATTTCTCTTTTTGGGGGTGGGTGGTGCTTCAACTATTAAGGAAATCATATCAGGTGTCATCCAACACGCTCTTGTTTGGCACCCAGCTTGCCTTGGCATGTTGTCTCATGTTTCTGGCCATGATTATGATGTTTGTCACGCCCGTTACGATGCCCGTCTTGTCGTTCACCATTTGGGCGTTTGTCGGACGGGTCTGGGACATGAAGCCGACTGCGCGCCCGGAGGCGGGAGCGGAAACCCTGCTGCCGGAGGGCGTATGAGCCGGGTCGGAATGCCATGCCTAGGCAGTCGGGAGATCGGAGCATGAAGAGGGTTTCTTTTCTCTTGCCGACTATGGCCGGCGTGCCTGTGGGGGGGTTCAAGGTGGTCTATGAATATGCGAATCGCCTAGTGCAGGACGGATACTGTGTGGCTATTGTGTATAGCATTGGGCCGTCCTTCGGTTCCGCTAGCTCTGTCAGAGGAGGCCTCCTTGCTGGACGCAATCTGCTCCGCAGTCTGTATCATATCTTCAGAGGATGGCATCGGCGCTGCCCTTGGTTCGACTTGGATGAACGGATTCAGTGCCATGCGGTTTGGGATTTGACAGAAGGCCGCGTGCCGTCATCGGACATATATGTCGCCACTGCCGCGACGACGGCTGCTTTTCTTCGCGACTATGTTCGCGTTCCTCCTGCAAACAAGTTTTATTTCATCCAGAATTATGAAAATTGGTCCATGAGCGAGGCCGAGTTGCTGGAGACCTATCGTTATCCGCTCCGCAAGATTGTGATCGGAAACTGGTTGAAGAAAATGGTTGAGCGCACGGGGGAAAGCGCGGTCCAAATACCCAATGGATTTGACTTTTCGTATTTCAAGCGGGTAGTTCCGGCGCATGATCGGAATCCGTATCGCGTTGCCATGCTCTATCATCCTGCGGCATACAAGGGGTGCAAGGTCGGTTTCAAGGCGTTGGCACGGGTGAGGGAGCGAATTCCGCAACTGGAGGTAGATTTGTTCGGAGGGGCAAATCCAAAGGAAAAACTGCCGGAATGGATTCATTTCCATCGAACCCCCAGCCGTGAACTGCATAACCGCATCTACAACGAAGCAGCGATTTTCCTCGGCACCAGTTTTCAGGAGGGTTGGGGATTACCGGTTGGCGAGGCCATGATTTGTGGTGCTGCTGTTGTCTGCACCGACAACGGCGGCTATGCCGAGATGGCCAAAGACCGCCAGACGGCCCTGGTGGTGCCGGTCGGCGACGCCGAGGCCATGGCCGAGAAAATCGTGGAATTGATGCAGGACAACGACCTGCGCGTGCGCCTAGCCGATGCGGGACATGATTACATCCGGCAATTCACCTGGGAACGATCCATCCGCCTGCTGGAACAAGAGTTTTCCACCGCCCAAGATGTGGTGGACTGAGAGGTCGGAATTGAACGCGAGGGCAACAGCTCCAGTTCGTGTCGGCATCGCCCTGCTGAACTGGAACCAATATGCCGACACCGCGCGTTGTCTCGCGTCGCTTCGGGAGTCGCACTTCCGGCCGGCAATCGTCCTGGTTTTCGACAACGGGTCCGAAGACGGTTCGGCGGAACGGCTGAAGGCGGAATACCCCGAGATTGAGCTGGTGCTTGGAGGGCAGAACTACGGTTTCTCGGAAGGCAACAACCGCGCCGCGAAGATCCTTCTGGATGCCGGCGTGGACTATGTGTGGATTCTGAACAATGACACCGAAGTCCACCCGGACTGTCTCGGGTGGCTGGTTCAGGCGATGGAAGCGGATTCCGGTCTCGGTGCTGTCAGTGCTAAAATCTGGTTCATGGGCGACGGGCAATCCATCGGCTACGCGGGGGGATGGATAAGCCACTGGACCTTCAATTCCACGTTCCGGGGTTTTCGCGAAGAAGATGTCGGGCAATACGACGAAGCTGCGGACGTGGAAGTCCTGTCGGGCTGCTGCATGCTGATCCGGGCGGAGGCGCTACGGAAAATCGGATTGTTCAATCGGGCTTTTTTCGCCTATGCGGAGGATATAGACTGGAGCCTGCGCGCGGCGGCGGCAGGCCTTCGACAGCGCTATGTGCCGCGCGCGATCCTCCGGCACCGGATGTTCGGGGCTTCGCGGCAAGGCAAAGACTCTGGCGCACCGAAATCGTCGCCGCGCGTGGAATATCTGCTGGCGCGCAACCGTTTCATTTTGGTTCGCTTGCATACCAAGCCATGGAGCGTTCGCCGCGGTTTCGCGTTGGCCTGCCATGTATTCATTCGCCGCCTGCCACGCGCTGCGGGATTGATGTTGCTTTCGGGCCGCCGTGCGGCGGGCCGGGCCATTCTCCAAGGGCTGTGGGCGGGCTGGAATTTCCAACCCGATCCAGCGGACAGTCGGCTTTAGGACGGATTCATGCGCGTTCTGCTATGCAGCAATTTCTATTATCGCCGGGGGGGGGATTGCACCTATTTATTGGCGCTACAGAAGCTGTTGGAAGAAAATAGCCATGAGACAGCTATATTTTCCATGCGGCATCCGCAGAACCTGCCCTGTCCGCAAGAAAACTGTTTTATTGATTTTCTCGATTATTCCGAGCTGAACAAAAGTAAAAGCCCCGCGAATGCGGTCAAGGTTCTCCAGCGCAGCATTTGGTCAAGGCAGGCCCAGAAAAACCTGGCGCGCCTTGTCGCCGATTGGCGGCCCGATGTGGCCCATCTCCAGAATATCCATGCTTATCTAACGCCGGCGATTGTTGAAACTCTGGCTCACGCGAACATTCCCGTGGTCTGGAGTCTTCATGATTTCAAATTGCTCTGCCCGGAAAGTCATTTTTTAAGCCACGGCAGAATCTGTGAGGCGTGCAGGGGAGGACATTTCGGAAATTGCGCAAAAAAACGATGTTTGAAGGGGTCGCTTGCCGCCAGTTGGGTTGCCATGCTAGAGGCGTATGTCCATCGCTGGAAACGTGTGACGCAGCACATCGGACGTTTCATCGCGCCCAGCCATTTTGTGAAACAGAAATTTGTTGAATTTGGCTTTATGCCGGAGCGCGTTACGGTATTGCCACATTTCTTGCCGAGCATTCCCCCGGTCGCGTCGAACGCCAATTATGGCTTGTATGCCGGCACTTTGCTGCCGTTTAAAGGCGTTGAGACGCTATTGCGCGCATTGGCCAAGGCGCCGCCGCATCCTTTTCATATTCTTGGCGATGGTCCACTGCGCGCCGATTATGAGCGGCAGGCGCGGGAATTGGGGCTTTCCCAGGTAACGTTTCGCGGGTTTCTCGCCGACGCGGAACTTGAAGCGGCCTATGCTGAGGCCGCCTATGCGGTGGTTTCCAGCGAGTGTTACGAGACGTTTTCCTATGCCGCCCAAGAGCCTCAGGCGCGCGGGATTCCGGTCATTGCCGCGCAACTGGGCGCTTTGCCGGAACGGGTGAGCCACGGTGAAACCGGACTGCTTTTCCCGCCGGGGGATTTTGAAGCTTTGGCCGCGAGAATGGGGCAGTTGTGGAACGATGCCGACCTTCGGCGGCAACTGGGCACAAAGGCGCGGCGGCACGCGATCAAAACGGGCGACGCCAACCAATATGCGCACGACCTGCGGGATCTGTATGCGAAAGTGATTTCATCTTCGTCCAACGGTGGTGTGTAGCAGAGGCCTGTAGCAGAGGCCTCTCGAATTTGTCGTCACGCATATTCACAAGAGCGATAGATTGCGGGAGCGTTATTGGATTGCCCAGTGGAATTTGAACCCTTCGCTTGTGCTGAGCAGTCGCATTTGCTATACGTTTCTCACAGTTAATACCATGAAGCCGCCGGATGAAATTGCCTATTGCTATGCAGATCAAGTGTCGCCAGACGAGTTGTCCCATTTATTGGACCGGATGGCGGCTTACACCGGCGATCGAATTCCGGCAAGGAATGTTTTCCATGTTCCGTTGCGCACTCCCGAGAAGGAACGAACAAGCCTGACCCATACGATATCCGTGACGGCCCGGAAGTCGGATGGCACGTTAGTCGGTTATTTGCGGATCCTGACGGATCACGCCTACATCTTCTACATTCTGGATGTGATGGTGGCCCCGGATTGGCGAAAGCGCGGCGTCGGCAAGCGCCTGATGCAGATGGCTGTTGAGCGGTGCAAGGCTGACGGATTTATCAAGATATTTCTGACGGCAATCCCCGGAACGGAAGGGTTTTATCGTCCGTTCGGATTCAAGGAAGGGATGTCACCCGTTCTTACTATTCGGGGCGAAGAACACCTGTGAAGATGTGCGGCATGAAGTCGTTTGCATATCCGGGCAATATAGAAGCTGATATTTTGTCCATCGGGGCCGAGCAGATCCCTTACATGCGCACGGAGTGGTTTTCTGGCATGATGTTGGAATGCCAGTCGCTTCTGCTTGAACTTCTTGATTGTCCCGGGGGAGGGGTGATTCCTTACACGGCGAGCGGCACTGCCGCCATGGAGTCGTGCGTGCGGTCTTTTGCCGCCACCCGGAAAAAGGCCTTGGTGGTCAACGGCGGCACGTTTGGCGCCCGATGGGCGGAATTATGCGGCTATTCCGGAATTCCGTGCGACGTTTTCGATGTGGAATTTGGCAAAGCGCCGTGCTGGGAGCGGCTCATTCAGGCAATCGCATCGGGGAACTATGGCACCCTTCTGATTCAACACCATGAGACCTCATCTGGATACCTCTATGATTTGAGTCGCTTGTCGGATGCCTGCCGGGATCATGATGTCGCTCTGGTTGTGGATGCCATCAGTTCGTTTTTGACGGATCTGCTGTCCATGCGTGACCTCCACATTGATATACTGGTACTCAGTTCCCAAAAGGGGCTGAATCTTCCTCCTGGCCTGAGTTTCGTCGTGCTTTCAGACCGAGTCCTCGCAAAGAACAGTTTTGCCCCGGGGGGGTATTACTACGACTGGGACATTCATTTGAGGAACATGAAAAGAGGTCAAACCCCATATAGCCCGGCCACTCAGTTGTTCCGGCAGCTCCATGCGCGGCTGAAGAAATTGGAGAAATCAGGCGTGGAGAGGGCCATAGATGCCGTGAAAACCCGGGCCACTGCCTTCCGTGCGGCCTGCCAAGAGAATGGGTGGCGGCTGTCTGCCGATGAACGGTCGAACTGTCTGACGGGTATTTACTTGGACCGCCCGGTGAAGCCTCTTGTGAGGCAGTTGCAAGATATGGGAATCTTCGTTATGCCTTGCCAGCATGAAAACATGATTCGTGTGGCGCATACCGGTTGCTTGACCGTTGCGGATGACTTGGAATTAGCAGAGGAGATTGCACGATGGGAAAAGACGGCAAACGCATAGTGTTTACATCCGGCAGTTGGGATTTGTTCCACATCGGGCATTTGAATGTCCTCGAACGTTCCCGGGCTCTGGGCGACATGTTGATTGTGGGGGTCAGCACAGACGAATTGATTGAGGATTACAAGGGACTCCCGCCCGTCATTCCCTTTGAAGAGCGTTTTCGACTGGTTCAAGCCTTGCGTTGTGTTGATTTGGCGGTCAAGCAAACCGTTTTGACTGAAATCGCCCAATTGCAGCAATACGACGTCGACATTGTGACGATAGGGGATGACTGGAAGGAGAAGCATCTGGACGGCCTTGAATGGATGAAGGCGCAGCCCGGCAAGGAAGTGGTGTATTTGGAATACACACCCGGGGTTAGCACCACGAAAATCAAAAAGAAAATCATCCAAAACTCCTACGCCATCATTTATTCCGAGCTGTCCCGCGAAATCCAGCACATGGAAAACTGGAAGCAGAAACAGAAGCGGTAGGGGAGCTGGGTTACTGCGGACTCCGGAGAACCGCTTGTGAAGTGGATGTCCCGCATCATGTGGATGTTGAGCGCACTGCTGCCCAAGCGCAACACGGCGGCGGTGCATACATGGCCTTCCTATGATGATACGGCTCTGGCGTTGATTCCGGAGCTGGAGAAAAGCCGGCTTGATAAAATCTACTATCTGGCCGCGACGGACATTGTGGCGGGCTCCGCCCCCACTTGGGGGCCCAAAGTTGTTGTGCTGCCCAAACGGTCGTTGCGGGCGGTTTGGGCCTTCCTTACCAGTCGCTGGGTGTTTTGGACTCATCAATGCTATACGAGTTGGTTTCCCCACCGCGTGGAATCGGTCAATTTGTGGCATGGCATGCTCATCAAGAAGCTCGGTTGGATGTCGGCCAAGCAAGTGAATCTTCCACATTCTAAATACGATTTGGCTACTTCGGAATTCTGGGAGCCGTTTGTTTGGCAATGCATGCGGCCATGGGGAAAGGTATTGGTGAATGGCTTGCCGCGTCATGACCGCTTCAGGTCATTGGAGTCGGCAGAGGTCCGGCGGCGGTTGGGGGGGGCTGCCCCGAACTGTCGGAAATTGGTGACGTGGATGCCCACCTATCGGCGTTCTGTACGGGGGGAGCACTTTGTGGACGGAACGGATTACAACAATGCGGCGCAAATGCCGGGGTTTGACCCGGAACTGTTTAATGACTGGCTGGCGGCCCATCAAATGGTTTGTGTCTTAAAACCTCATCCCCTCGGCGCGCCGCCCCAAATACGCACAACAGGCCATTTGCTCGTGATGGATGATGCCACCTTAGCCGCTCACGGATTGACCCTGTATGAGCTTTTAGGGGGCACCGATATATTGATTACGGACATATCGAGTGTTTATATTGATTTTTTGATTCTGAATCGTCCGATTATTCACGCATTTGCAGATCGCGAGGAATATGGGGCCAGCCGCGGGTTTCTTTTTGATTGGAATGAAGAATACTTCGCCGGTCCATTCGTCAGCGACATGAACGGTATTCAGCGCGCCCTCGAAGAAATTGCAGATGGGCGAGATGAATATATTGCCCAACGCTCTCGATTGCGTTCATTGTTTCATGCGAATCCTGAGCAACCGGCTACTCCGGCGCTGCTGGCCCAATTGGGATTAACTCGTGAGTAAGAAGCCGCGGGCGACAGTACAGTATTAGTCATTGGAGAGGTGTGGTTTGGGTTATGCGAGGTGATGGCAAGGGAGTGGTATGAATAATGTAATGAAATCCGGATGGCTGGTTTTGTGTTTCGTCTTTTTATGGGCAGGGTGCGCGAAAAAAGAGCGTCCGGCGCTGGTGGTGGGGACAAGCGGGGAGGTTCCGCCGTTTTCCTGGCATGGGCCGGATGCCGGGCCGGAGGTGGTGGGTTTCGATATGGCCATTGGTCAGGCGATTGCGCAAAAAGCCAGACGTCCGCTGAAGGTTGAAGTCATGCCGTCCGAGGAGCTGCTTCCCGCTGTGGCTGCTGGCAGGGTGGATGTGGCTCTGAATCGGTTGGTGATTCCGGCGGAAACGATTGAGGGGGTGCATTTCTCCAAATCCTATTATCAGGCCAAGCCCGCGGTGGTGGTGTTGGCAGGGGCGGAAGCCCCGCCGGCCATCGAAGATTTGCGAGATAAAGTTATCGGGGCGCACATCGGTTTCGCGGGGGGTGAAATTGCCCGTACGCTGACTTCGGCGGAAAATATAAAAACTTTTTATTCCGGTTTAGCGGCGGTGGTGGATTTGATGAACAGTCAAGTTGATGCGGCGATTCTTGATGAAACGCCGGCCAAAATATTGGCTGAACAGCATCTGGAATTGGAATGGGCGCGTTTGGATTTTCCCGCCGAAGGTTATGGTGCGGCGGTGGCGGCCACGAACAAGCAACTTGTGAAGGTTGTGAATAAAGCGCTTGCGGAAGTCGTGGCGGATGGCCGAATGGACCAGTTTATCGAACAGTATTTGGTTCGCCGTCAGTTGCCGTTCCCGTGAGGCGAGGGCGGGGGAGGGGGGGGGCTATTTGAAGCAGATGCGGGAAATGAGTTCCTGAAAGTCTTCGGCGCCGCTGAGCAGTTCAATTTCGACGCGCAGGTAATACATGGGGATGTCACAGCGTTCCACCCAGGGAAGGCGGACGGCGTCTTTTTCGGTGGTGATGATGGCATCAGCGCCCCGGTCGCGGCTGTTGTTGATGAGGTCCAGAATTTCCTGCTGGGTGTAGCGGTGGTGGTCGGCGTAGCGTTTGCGGTAAACCAGCTCACCGCCGAGGCGTTCGATGGTTTCTTCAAATCCGCGCGGGGCGGCGATGCCGGAGAGCGCGCTGACTTTCATGCCTTGCAGGGCGCTGAGGGGCAGGCGCTCATCGGAATAGATGCGCTGGAGATAGCGTGGCGAGTGGCGGCATTCGGCGATTTCGGCGTGTTCGTTCAGCTCGCGGATTTGGCGGCGCAGTTCGGGGGAGCCATCGCCGGTGGATTTGGTGATGAAAATAAAAGTGGCGCGGCTCAGGTGGCGGTGGGATTCGCGCAGGAGGCCGCGAGGCAGGACATAGCCGTTGTCAAAGGGATTGGTGCGGTCCACGAGGACGATGTCCACGCGGTGTTTCAGGCGCAGGTATTGGAAGCCGTCGTCGAGGATGAGGGTGTCGCAACCGAGTTTTTGGATGGCGTAGCGGCCGGATTTGACGCGGTCTTTATCCACCAGCACGGCCACCTTGGGGAGGTTGGTGGCCAGCATGTAGGGTTCATCGCCGCCCATGGCTGAGTCGAGGAGGAGGCGTTCGCCGTCGGAGACGATTCGCGGGGGCTGCTGGGTGGGGGTATTGAAAGTGAGCCAATTTTTCAGTTTCACGGAGAATGGCAATTCCGCTTTTTTGTAGCCGCGGCTGAGAATGGCCACTTTGCGCCCGTTTTCCTGAAGGGCACGGGCAAATACTTCCACCACCGGTGTTTTGCCGGTGCCGCCGACCGTCAGGTTGCCGACGCTGATGACTTGGCAGCCGAGAGTGGTGGAGCGGAGGATTCGGTGTTCGTACAGGGCCAGACGGACATTCATGATGACGCTGTACAGGCCCGAAAGCTGTTTGAGCAAAAAGCGCAGAAAGGACGGCCAGGCGCCATGAAGGCGACCGGAAACAACCGCCAGAAAGAAAATTTCCAAACGTTCTTGAGACCTGCGAGCCATGAGCGGGACTATGGCCGGACCGCGCGCATGATTCAACGAAAAACAGTTGCGGAGGGGGCACGGGAGATGTTGACGGGGGGAGGTGGGGTTGTCTATAGTTCAGGGCAACTGATTCACCCGAGTGAACAAGGAATAGAAAGGAAACCGATGAGTGTAGCAGTTAGCGATTTGTTGCGGATTAAGGGCGTTGGCGTGGAATCCATCACGGCGGACGAGACTATTTTGGTGGCTATTCGCCGCATGAGTGAAAAACACATCGGTTGTTTGCCCGTGGTGACCAAAACCGGAAAGTTGCGGGGTATTGTGTCGGAACGGGATTGCCTGTGGAAGGTGATTGCGGAGGGCCGCTCGCCGCGCACTGTGCTGGTCAAGGACATCATGACTCCAGTGGCGAAAATGAGGACGGTTCATCCGGGGCAATCGGTGGCCGAGTGCATGGAGCTGATGACGTGTCGTCGGCACCGCCATTTGCCGGTTGTGGACGACGGGAAACTGGTGGGGCTGGTATCCATCGGCGATGTCGTGAAATCCACGATTGACGCGCAACAGGCGACCATTCAGAGCTTGGAAAAATATATTACCGGCACATACTAAATCGGCCGCCAGCGGGGAGGGGCCGTTACAATTCGTCTAAAAAGTCGGCAGGGGGGAGGAGTTGGATGGCGGCGTAGCGAAGTTCCAGACGGAGGGGGCTTTGGCGATAGTCGAGGCGCATTTCGATGTTGTGCAAATCGCGTGCGGCGGGCCAGCGGGCGATTTGTCCGGCAATCAGGGGCTGTTGGCGGTCGTCGGAACGGCTTTGTTCAATTCCGCGCCGGGTTTCGGTGAGGCGGTCCAGCGCGTCCTGCTTCCATTGTTTCATTTCGGCGACATCGCGCTCAAAGGGGGCGAGACCGCGGGCAATCATTTCGTTGCGGCGTTTCCAGCGCGCGAATCGGCGCTCCAGAATGGCGCGTTCTTTGACGAGCCGGGCTTCGGCGTCGGCAATGGCCGTGTCGTATTGTTGAGCTAATTCCTCGTGGTTTTGCGCGGCGCGTTGAAGGGCGGCCGTGTCGCGGGGGATGGTGAGGGATTTTTCGATGGGTTGACCGTAGCGCTGGTTCAAGCGGGCGCGCAAATAGAGGTAGCGCTGCTGCGCCTGAGCGACGGACAGGGGCGGGATGCTCATGCCGGTCGGGTCCGAAAAAATGAGCCGGGCGCGGTACAACTGGCCGTGTATGAAATAATAGTTCAAAAGGCACGGCCAACCTTGGGTGGTGGTGATGAATTCCAACCGCTGTTCATTCGCGCGAATCGGCGGCATGCCCTCTGCCGCGCAAACTTCATCGGGCGACATGCCCCAGCGGATTTTTCGGAAATGATATTGCACGGGTGGCGGGGGCGGGGGTTGCGCGACGGGTTGAGGCTCGGGCGGCAGTGGCGCGGGCGGCCAGTCGTCGGCGCGTTCTTCTTCGGATTCGTTATTGTTGTCGGCAACGGCAACAATCGCGGCGAATTCCTCTGGCTCGGGTTCCTGGATGACTTCGGGTTCGGCGGGGATGCCTTCTTCGAGAGTCTGGGTCACTACTTCGGCGTGCCCTTCAAACGGGGTGGGCACCAGCTTGAAAAGCAGTTTTATCGCGATGGCAACGGTCGCGAACATCAGCAATATCCACGCTTGTTTGACTTGTTTGTTCATCTCTCTATTTGGCGCGAAGCAGCAGCCAGGGCCATAGGCCTGGTTCGGCGGCGGTATGGCGGTCCACATTGTTGCGCGGCAAGTTCCAGATGGCGGTTGTCTGAGCGGCCGCCGAACAAGTACCGCGCGCGGTTCCAAAAGCGGCGCGCAGGCCCAGCCCTGCCCATTCGTCGTTCAAATCGGTTCGCGCGTTGCCGTTGGGCCAGGCCAGGAGCGGCACCGCACCATTCGGCGCGTTCGAGCGCAACAGTTCCCAGCTTGTGCGGATGTCGGCCAGTGCATTCGCGCGCGACAGGCCATCGAGGAGGGCATGGCGGTGGCCGTGCGCGCCAAACGTGAGCAAGCCATCGCGGGCCATCTCCATCACGTGGGCCCAGGTTAAGAAGTCTTCCGCGAGTTTGGCTTTTTCGGCGGGTGAGCAGGTCGCCAAGTGCGCGGTCTGGGCTTCGGGTGAATTTTTGAGGCGTTCAATTTCGGCGTCGCTCAGGCCGGGAACCTGCCACCAGAAGGGGGAGCGGTTTTCAATGGCGGAGGTGCTCAGAAAAATGGTGGCGGGGATTTTCAGCTCGCGCAGGATGGGCCAGGCGTGGTGATAGTTGTCGGCCCAGCCATCGTCAAAAGTGACGGCAAAGGCTCCGCGTTCGGGCAGCGGCTTGCCCGCGAGCCAATCGCCCAGGGCAAACGGCTCATGGCGTTCGCGCAGCCAGAGGAGCAGGCGGCGGAAATCGCCCGCATTTACGGCCAGATTTTGCATGGGCGGGGGTGGGGGGGCGTCATCGGGGCAAACGCGGTGAAAGGTCAGGACGACCAGCCGGTTCGCATGCTGACGGCGGAGGCCGCCGGTTGCGTCGCAGGCCCGGGCCAGCAAACTTTTAACGAGCGTGCGCATGGGCCGGATTAGGACGTTGGCTCGATAAAAGTGACTTTGGCAATATGCGGCAATTCGCGGTAACGGCCGTCATAATCGAGGCCGTAGCCGACCACGAATTCGTCCGGAATCGTGAAGCCGCAATAATCGGCCTGACAGGGGACGATGCGTCGGGCGGGTTTGTCCAGCAACACGCAGGTGCGCACGGTTCGCGCTCCCTTGGCCTTGAGATGGGCGACGGCTTTTTTCAGTGTGCGCCCTGTGTCCAAAATGTCGTCCACAACCACGACGTCGGCATCGGTGACATCAATGGAGCAGTCGCGGGAGACTTGGGGTTCCTGAAAGGGCTTCGTGCCGCTGCCATAGCTTTCCATAATCATGAAATCAATGCGCGGGTGCACATCGTTCATGGAGCACCAGCGCACGAGGTCCGCCAAAAAAATGAAGCTGCCGCGCAAGATGCCGATGACGACAAGATTGTCGCTATGAATGCCGGCGGCCATTTCGTGGGCCAATTCGTCCACGCGCTGCGAGAGTTGGCGGGGGGTAATCAGGACATCATCAACGTGGTAAGGTTTCACTCATTGAACTCCGTAAAGGTCATTTCTGGCTGGAACAATCTTGCAAAACAACAGCGATTGGGGAAAGCTAAAAACAATGAACATCGTTTTTCGCAACGGGCTGCGGCATGGACGGGCGACCCTCCGCTTGAGTGGATGGGTGGCGTGCGGCCTGTTGTTGAGCGCCGCGCTGGTT